>CAKUEZ010000058.1 GCA_934646965.1 uncultured Collinsella sp.
GTCGTCCCCGACGTCGTGTTCCCCAGCAGCGCAGGCGCCTATGCCGTCACTGGCAGCTATGTCGCCGACGGGACCAAGCACGAGCTGCCCGAGAGCCCCACGATCAGCGTCTCGGAGAGCACCGCCGTGCAAGAAATCGTTGCCTGGCTCGATGCCCAGCCCTGGGTCGCCGCGTGGAACTCCAATCCGTTTTTAGGCATGTTCTGCAAGCCGCAGATCATCGTCACCTCAATCGCCTCGCTCTTTAAGGGCTGGGGCATCGCACTCGCCGTGACCGCTATCGGTTTTCCGCTTGCCATTCCCATCGGCCTGCTGTTTGCCTTTATGAAAATCAGCAATAGCCGCGTGCTGCGCGGTATCGCCGTGACATACATCAATGTCCTGCGCGGAACCCCACTCTTCCTGCAGATCTACATAGCATTCTTTGGGTTCCCCATGATCGGTCTCAACGTGCCCAATTTGCCGCTCGGCATTGGCGTGCTCGCTATCAACTGCTCGGCCTATCTTGCCGAGATTTTCCGCGCCGGCATCGAAAGCGTTCCGCATGGACAGGCGGAAGCCGCCTACTCGCTTGGCATGACTTGGGGCCAGGTCATGTCCCGCATCGTGATCCCGCAGGCCGTACGTTGCGTTATACCCACGATGACCAGCGAGTTTGTCATGCTCTACAAAGACACGTCACTGCTTTCGAGTGTTGGCGTCATGGAGCTTATGCTGTTCTCTAAAAACCTCACGGCCACCACGGGCAACATCACGCCCTACATTTGCGCCGCGCTCTATTATCTGGTCGTGACGATCCCGCTCATCCACATCGTGACCAAGGTGGAGCGCCGCCTGGCCGAGCGCAGCAAGCGCTAACCTCTCTCGCGCCCTCGCGCCCTCGCGCACACAGCGTTCGCAGCCACGGCCCTCCGCTTCACCCAAAGCGCGGGCCGTGGTTTTTTCGGTCCGCTCGGCGCTTATGCCCTATCACGAAACAAAAGATTGGCATGATAGTAAAGATTGATTGACATCAACTGCCGCAATCCTTGCGGCAGTACACCTGAGCCGTCAGCAGAAAGGATCTTGCATGTGCGGTTTTGTCGGTTTTACCGGTACAGATGAACAGAGTGAGCTGGTTCTCACGGCCATGATGAATCGCATCATCCACCGTGGTCCCGATATGGGCGGCCAGCATATCGTCGATAACGTTGCCCTTGGCTTCCGTCGTCTTTCGATTCTTGACCTTTCCGAAGCTGGCGCTCAGCCCATGTCGAGCGACGACGGCAAGGTCACGATCGTCTTTAACGGCGAGATCTACAACTTCCAGGAGCTTCGCGCCGAGCTGGAGGCAGCCGGCTACGTCTTCCACTGCAACGCCGATACCGAGGTCCTGGTGCACGGCTACGAGGAGTGGGGCGAGGACCTGGTCAACCGCCTGCGCGGCATGTACGCGTTTGTGATTCACGACCAGAGCAAGAACAAGCTCTTTGGCGCCCGCGACATCTTTGGCATCAAGCCGTTCTATTACTACCAGGCCTCCGATGGCTCGCTGCTGTTTGGTTCCGAGATCAAGAGCTTCCTGGACCATCCCAAGTTTGAGAAGGCTGTCAACCACGACGCGCTGCGCCCCTACCTGACGCTGCAATTCCCCGCCACGGAGGAGACCTTCTTTAAGGGCGTGTTCAAGCTTGCCCCGGCGCATTGCTTTACGTACGACCTGATGACCAACACCATGGACATCAAGCGTTACTGGAGCTGCGACTTTACCGACGACAACTCCAAGACCTTCGAGGAGTACGTGGACGAGTGCGACAAGGTCGTGCACGAGAGCGTCGCCGCACACCGTATCGCCGATGTTAAGGTTGGTTCGTTCCTCTCCGGCGGCGTCGATTCCAGCTACATTGCCGCCTGCCTCATGCCCGACACCACCTATTCTGTCGGTTTTGACTACAAGAACTTCAACGAGACCAACTACGCCGCCGAGCTTTCCGACAAGCTGGGCATTAAGAACGTGCGCAAGATGATCACCGCCGATGAGTTCTTCGATGCGCTGCCCGATATCCAGTACCACATGGACGAGCCGCAGTCGAACCTCTCCAGCGTGCCGCTGTACTATCTGGCGCAGATGGCAGCCGAAGAGGTCACCGTCGTTCTTTCGGGCGAGGGTGCCGACGAGCTGTTTGCCGGCTATGAGTGGTATGAGGACACTCCCGAGATGCGTTCCTTTAAGAAGCGCGTACCGCTCGGTATTCGTCGCGCTTTGGGTTCGCTCGTTCAGCATCTCCCCTACTTTAAGGGACACAACTTCCTGACGAAATGCGCCGAGGTTCCCGAGCGCTGGTATGTCGGCCAGGCAAAGGTGTTTGATCCATCCGAGGTCGACGAGGTGCTTAAGCCCGCATACGACACCGGCAAAAATGCCGCCGAGATGTGCGCTGAGTACTACAAGCAGGTTCCCAACTGCTGCGAGCTTTCCAAGAAGCAGTATCTGGACATGAACATGTGGCTGCCGGGCGATATCCTGCTCAAGGCCGACAAGATGTGCATGGCGCATTCTCTGGAGCTTCGTGTTCCGTTCTTGGATAAGAAGGTCATGGAGTTTGCCGAGCACATCCCCGCTAACTATCGCGTTAACGAAGAGGGCTGCAAGCTCGTCCTGCGTCACGCCGCCAACCGCACGCTGCCCGACGAGTGGGCAACGCGCAAGAAGGTTGGTTTCCCCGTACCGGTCAAGTTCTGGCTGCGCGAGCAGAAGTACTACGACTACGTTAAGGAGTACTTCACCGCGCCGTGGGCAGCAGACTTCTTCGATACCGATGCACTCATGAAGCTGCTTGACGATCACTTTGAGGGCCACGCGCTCAACCAGCGCAAGATCTACACCACGCTGACATTCCTCATCTGGTACAAGCGCTTCTTTATCGACGAGAACAAGGGCGCCAAAGTCGCCGCGTAAGTTTCGTTATGAATTAGCGGTGAACCGTACAGGGTTTCCGCTATACTCAATCCCTGCGGGCGATTGGCGCAACGGTTAGCGCAGGTGCTTTACACGCACAAGGCTGGGGGTTCGAATCCCTCATCGCCCACCATATGATTTGGAAACGGTCCTCGCAAGGGGACCGTTTTTGTTTGGGCACATCGCATGGGATTCGAACCCGACAGGGTGCGGAGCTGAGGAAACGCGAAGCGTTTTCCAGCGAAGCACGCAAGGCGCGAAGCGCCGCAGCGGAAGCGGGCGGCGAAGCCGCACGCGACATCCCTCATCGCCCACCACAGAATTGGAAACGGTCCTCGCAAGGGGACCGTTTTTGTTTGGGCCCATCGCAGAGGGATTCGAACCCGCAAGGGTGCGCCCCGTTTCGGGGGCGGTGGCCAAAAAATGGCAAAAATGAGTACTGTTACCAATTTTGTAACAGCGTTTTCTATGCTTCGTGGGGTATATCCGACTTCAAAACAGCAATCCAATGCCCTCATTAAACGTTTTTCTTATCACGTAACTGGACATATGTAGTTTAACTTAGTCAAGACCGCCATTTTAATATGATTCTCAGTTTGTGACAGTACTCATATTTGGCATTTTTTGGCCATGGGCTCTCTCAGCATTTGAAAAACTACAGCAAAACGGGCTCCGGATCGCCCAATCGCGCCACATATGGCGCATCAGCAACCCGAAACCCGTTCCGAACGGCTATATTCGCTCGCGCTAGGCCAAAACACCCGACAGGATCTCAATCAGGCTGTCCACGTCAGCTTTCTCGCAGACGAGCGGCGGCAGAAAACGTAACGTATGGGCACCCGTAGCGTTAATGACAGCACCGGCGGCCAGCGCGCGGGCAACAATATCATGCGCATCACCCGCAGCATCATCCAGATCGCAGCCGAGCATCAAGCCGCGGCCACGCACCTCGGTCACGTGCGGCAGCCTGGCGAGCTTTGTCTCCATATAGGCACCCACCTTAGCAGCGTGCTCGGCATAGTCGCCGCGCACGAGCGCGGAGAGCGTCGCGGCGCACGCCGCGACGGCCAAGCAGCTACCGCCAAAGGTCGAACCGTGGTCGCCCGGCTTAAATACGTCAGCGATCTCCTTCTTTGCCACCACAGCACCCATGGGCACGCCGTCGGCAATACCCTTAGCAAGGCTCATGATGTCGGGTTCGACGCCATAGGTCTGGAACGCAAACGGCTTGCCGGAACGGAAGATGCCACACTGGACCTCGTCGGCGATAAGAACGGCGCCCACCTCGTGCGCCAGGTCACGCGCCGCCGCCATAAACTCCTCAGTCATGGGGTGCACGCCACTCTCGCCCTGGATCGGCTCGAGCATCACAGCACAAATCTCGCTCCCCAGCTGCTTAAAGATCGCACGCAATTCATCGACATCGTTGGGCGTGCAGGCCACAAAACCGCCCGGCAGCGGACGGAAACTATCCTGCAGCCAATCCTGCATGGTAGCGGCAATGGTCTCGAGCGTACGGCCGTGGAAACCGCCGCGCATGCACACGATGGTGTTGCCGCCGTTGCCGGCACGCTTGGCGTACAGACGCGCGAGCTTCATCGAACCCTCATTGGCCTCGGCGCCGGAGTTGGCAAAGAACGTCTCCCATACCTGCTCGCCCGCCGTCGGAGCGCCGAGCGCGGCTGCCGTGGTCTCATCGCCGGCGGCAATGGCATCGGCAATCACGCGTGCACTGTCCACGTCGTCGTTAGCGAGCTTGGACAGCAACGCCGCGACCTGGCCACGCTGCTCGATGTAGAAGTAGTTAGACACATGCAGAAGCTTTTTGGTCTGCGACTCAAGCGCAGAGAGCACCGCGGGATTACCGTGGCCTAGGCTACACACGCCAATACCTGCGAGAAAGTCGAGATACTCACGACCATCGTCACCGGTGAGCTTCATACCGTGACCCTCGACAAACTCGACCGGAGAGCGGCCAAAGGTATGCATAACGTAATGGGATTCGAGCGATTGTTGAGTTGTAAGTGACATGGGATGCCTTTCGTTGGGCGCCGTACGGCGCAGGGCTATGGGTGCAGGGACGCGACGACCGCGGGTTAGCTAGACCGTCTGGAGCTTCTCGACCTCGTCGAGATTCTCGGTCAGGCGCGCGGCAAAGGTCGAAAGCGGATGCGGGTGCGTATCGAACTCGTAGGCCGTCTCGGTGGAATGGATCACGGTACCGACACCGGCATCGGTCAGCAACTCGAGCAGCAGCGAGTGCGGTGTGGTGCCGTTAATGATGTGCGCGCGGAACACACCGGCAGCAAGCGCATCGACAGCGGCGCGCAGCTTGGGAATCATGCCCTTGTCGACCTCGCCGCCGTAAAGCATCTCGTTGACCTCGTCGAGTGTCAGGTTGGAGATGAGCGAATCCTTGTCACTAAAGTCCTTGTACAGGCCGTCGACATCGGTCAAAAAAATTGCCTTGTGCGCATGGAGCGCCGCCGCGACAGCACCGGCGGCGGTATCGGCATTGATGTTGAAGAAGCCGCCGTCCTCCCCCGCCGCGACCGTCGCGATAACGGGGATGTACTCGCTATCGAGCAGACGCTCGATATAGTCGGTGTTGACGTGCGTGACTTTGCCTACGCGCCCGAGCTCGGGATCGAGCGGTTCGGCGATGAGCGTGCCGGCGTCGCTGCCGGACACGCCCACTGCCAGGTTGCCATGGTGGTTGATCGCCGCCACCAGCTCCTGGTTGACCTTGCCGCCCAGCACTTCGCGCACGATATCCATGGTCGCCGGTGTGGTCACGCGCTGGCCGTTCTTAAACTCGACGGGAATATCGTAGTGGCTGAGCGCCTCGTTGATGGCCTTGCCGCCACCGTGCACGATGACGGGACGCATACCGATGATCTTGAGCAGGACGATGTCGCTCATCACGTCGCGACGTAGCTGCTCGTCGACCATGGCGGCACCGCCATACTTGATGACGACCGTCTTGCCGGTCAGGTTCTTAATCCACGGCAGCGCCTCGAACAGCAGCTGCGCGGTTACTTCGTTGGACTCGCTCGAGCGACAATCGCGTGCGAATTTCATAGTCTGCCTCGTCTTTCGTATAGCCATTGAGCCACGCGCCGCCACTCGCAATTAAAGCGGGACGCGCGGCGCGCCTGGAGTCTAGGAACGGTAGTCGCCGTTGATGGAGATGTACTCATGCGTGAGGTCGCAGGTCCAGACGGTCGTCGCCGCGTCGCCCGCGCCCAAGTCGGCCGAGATCACAATCTCGGTCGCCTCGAAACGTCGTAGGGCCTCGTCCTCATCGAAGGGAACGGTCAGGCCGTCGCGGCAGACAGGCATACCCATCATGTCGATGGAAACGTCTTCCTGATTAAACTTCACGCCGCACTTGCCCAGCGCCATGGCAACACGACCCCAGTTGCAATCGTGACCGGCAATGCAGGTCTTGACGAGCGGCGAGTTGGCAACGGCACGGGCGGCGATATCGGCCTCCTCGTCGTTGAGGGCGCCGGTAACATTGACCGTCACGAGCTTGGACGCACCCTCGCCGTCGGCGGCGATGTTGCGCGCCAGGCTCTCGCATACCTCGTGTACGGCAAAGGCCAGCTCGTCAAAGGCGTCGGTGCCCTCGACGATGGGCTCGACATCTGCGGCAGCAGCGCCGGAGGCGAGCATGATGCATGTGTCGTTAGTCGAGGTGTCGGAATCGACCGTCACCTTATTGAAAGTCTGCTTAACGGTCGAGAGCAGCAAGGCGTGGAGCGCCGCCGGCTCGACGGGGGCATCGGTGGTGATGACCGAGATCATGGTGGCCATGTTGGGCATGATCATGCCCGAGCCCTTGCACATACCGCCCACCGTGTAGGCATTGCCCGCATGGCCCGCGGCCTCGCTGCGATAGCGCACGGCATACTCCTTGGAGTGGGTATCGGTCGTCATGATGGCGCGGGCGGCGTCGACGCCACCGTTGGCGGAGAGCGCCTCGTAAGCGGCAGGAACGGCCGTCTCGAACGTGTCGATCGGCAGGATCTGGCCAATCACGCCCGTAGAGGCAACCAGGATCTGCTGAGGCTCGCAGCCGATGACCTGAGAAGCGATATTGCAGGTCTCGCGTGCGCAAGCAAGGCCCGTCTCACCCGTAGCCGCATTAGCGTTACCGGAGTTAACCGAAATGCCGGCGATGATGCCATAGCCCTTATCGGCACCGCCCAGATTGGCGCGGCTCACCTGCACGGGTGCTGCGCAAAAGCGGTTGGTGGTAAACACACCGGCGCCGGGACAGGGCTTGTCGGGAACGACGAGCGCATAATCCAGACGCTCGGGATTCTTGCGAAAACCCGCATGGATGCCCGCAGCCTTAAAGCCAGCTGCCGCCGTAACGCCGCCCTCGACGGCGCGGATCTTGATATCGAACTTCTCTGCATTCATCGTCTTTACGACTCCTTATATCAAACAAAAAACGGGCATCGATTAGAACGCCACGCTAGCCGCAATCACTAGACCAGCTTAAAAGTGGCGCCCCACTCGATGCCCGACTACCAAATCGTTAGCAATCGAATGTGCTACACCGGGCACGCCACTGTGGGCAAGCCTCGTCGCTCGTCAAATCCAAAGACGATATTGGCGCACTGGACCGCCTGGCCCGCAGCGCCCTTGCACAGATTATCGATGGCACCCGTCGCCACCAGCACGCCCGCGCGCTTGTTGAGCGCAAGGCCGATCTGGGCGGCGTTGGTGCCAACGACCGAGGCCGTCTTGGGCTGCTGGCCGGCATCGAGCACGCGCACGAAGGTGCGACCGGCGTAGAACTGCTTGTAATGGTCGACGACGTCCTCAATCGTCAGACTGTCGAGGGCCTGCGGCGCGAGCGGCAGCGTCACCGTGGAGAGCAGGCCGCGCTTAAGCGGTGCCAGATGCGGAGTAAAGACAATACGATCGGTCAGGCCAAGGATTTGCTCAATCTCGGGCGTATGGCGATGCTTACCCACGCCATAAGCCTCCAGATTCTCGTCCGCGCTGCAAAAATGCGTACGGGCGTTGCAGGACTTTCCGGCACCCGTCACGCCGCTGATGGCGTCGACGATCACGGGGCCGCCCTGGGCAACCCAACCGGCGCGCACGGAAGGCGCGGCAGCAAGGCTCGTCGCGGTGGGATAGCAGCCGGCGCAGGCGACCAGCACGGACTTGCCGTCGGCATGGTCGGATGCGGCGGTCTCCAGGTCCTGGCAGAACAGCTCGGGAAGGCCAAAGGCGCGCGTCTTGAGTAGCTCGGGGCTCGTGTGCTCGGCGGCATACCAAGCCTCAAACACGGCCGGATCGCTCAGGCGGTAATCGGCCGATAGGTCAAAGCAGGAAACGCCCGCTGTGAGCAGCGCGGGCACCTGTGCCATGGCCGCGGTGTGCGGCACGGCCAAGAAAACGGCGTCGCAGGATTTAAGCTCGGGCGCGTCGTGCGTCGTAAAGACAAGGTCGCTTACGTCGGCGAAGCTCGGATACACCGCGGACAGCGGCTGGCCGGCATCGGCGTTGGACGTGATGGCGACAAGTTCAAACTCGGGATGGCCGAGCACGAGGCGAATGAGCTCGGCACCGGCATATCCTGCCGCACCGACGATTCCAACCTTGAGGGACATATCTAACTCCTTGTCTGCAGTTTATGCACCGGCGCGCATCCCGCAGCCGTCGTTATGAGATGGATTGAAACTTTAGCACCAAAAGATGCATATATACGCAAATCTTTTGCATATTCATGCATTGAAACAAACCGGACACATTCGCTCGAAGGAATTGACAAATAAAAGCGGGCCCCACATCGCCCAGTGCGCTTTGCGGCGCTATTGCAATGTGGGGCCCGTTGCGTGCGGAAATTTGATTTGTTGAGGTTAGCGGAGGACTCGCCTAGAGCTCGACCGGCACCCATTCGTCGTGGTTGCAGATGAAGGCCTCCGGCTCCTCGACGCTAAAGAAGACGAGGGTGGGGTCGCCTGCGCCATCGTAGTGCTCGCCTAGGCGCTCCAGATGCTTCCATCCGGCCTCGCGCATATCGGGAGCAGCCCGGTCGTCCAGACCCGCATGCCCGCGCAAGATGAGCCAGCCGTGACCCGGCCACCAGCTCGTGGCCTCAAAGCGCTGATTCTGCAGCAGCTCCTGCCACACGTCCTTGGTGCGCGCCGTCACAAACCACAGCTTGCCGTCCTGGATCTGCGCAAACGAGAACGGACGCACATGCGGCTGCCCGTCCACGCTCGTCGCCAGATACCACGCCGGTACCGACGTCAGATACTCCAGCACCGTATTCAATCCGTCCACGTTTCCTCCTGCCACTATATTTTTGGGTCGGGGGTAGCTAAAATAGCCCCGTCTCAAATTAGCTGCCCTAGGGTTAAAGCTCCAGATGCTCTTCGCTGCCGTCGATATCGCAGAAGCGGGCGGCAATATTGCGGACCGAGAAGAACGCGAGGCGACCGTCGTTGGCGCTCTCGTGATCTTCGCCAATACCCACCATGTGCTTAAAGCCGGCCTCACGCACCCGATCGCTTACGACAGCGTCGTCCTCAAGCGCGGCTTCGCCAGTCAGCACGATCCAGCACTCCCCCGGCTTCCAGCCCGAAACCTCAAACTTGGGATTCGCGGTGAGCTCCGCCCACACGTCCTTATCGCGCGACGTGCAGAACCACAGCTTGCCGTCGTCGACCATAGCAAACGAGAACGGCCTCACGCGGGGCTGACGCCCGTCAGTCACATCGGTCGTGGCGAGATACCACGCCGGAATACGCCTGAGGTACGAGCAGGCGCGCTCAAGGTGAGCCGTGTGTTCGATGTCGGTCATAGGGACCCCTTTCCTGCGCTCAAATTGCGCCTAAACAATCTGAAGGTTGATGACGGCAACGCACACGAGCAGCAGCGCTACCGCCACCGCAGCAAACGCATCCCCGCGGCCAAACGCAAGCGTATGCAGGCGCGTGCGTCCCTGCTCACCGTGATAGCAGCGCGCGTCCATAGCGGCAGAGAGCGTCTCAGCATGACGAAACACGCCCGTGAACAGCGGAATCGCCACGCTAGCGAGCATACGTACGCCGCCGAGCGGACCGCCCGTCACGCGCGCACCGCGACTTGCCTGCGCGTCCGCCGTCTGCTTCATCTCGGTGGCAAACTGCGGCATAAAGCGCAGCGCGATACCCATAATCATGCCGAGCTCGTGCGCGGGAAGTCCCACGCGTGCAAACGGCGCGAGCAGGCGCTCAAAGCCCGCAGTGAGGTCAAGCGTCGGCGTGGTGAGCGTAATGGAGCTCATGCCGGCCATCATCAAGGTCAAGCGGCACGCCGTAAAGATGGCAGAGCGCAGCGAGCCCTCGCTTATCTGCAAAAAGCCGAGCTGCCACAGAATGCGCCCGGCGTGATCGGTAAACAGGCTGAGCACCGCGACCACCACGACGATCCCCAGCAGCGGTGCCATCGACGATAGGACACGGCGTAACGGCACCCGAGACACGGTATAGATCAGGACAACGAAGGCCGCCACCGGAAGCAAGCCGCGGAAGCTGTTGACCGTGAGCGTCGTAATCAGGAACACGAAACCCAAAAGCAACTTGGTACGCGGATCCAGACGGTGGATTGCGCTATCGCCGGGATAGTAGCTGCCAAACGAAAACGCCTCCATTAGCAGCCCTCCTCTCGCGCTGCCGTCTCAGATTTGGCCTTGTCTACGGCACTTGAAACACCATCCGAGCGACCGATCAGCAAGTCCGCCAACTCGTCGGCCAACGACCCAACCGTATAGAGCCCGCCGCAGCGCAGCGGTACGCCGGCCTCCGTAAGCGCCAACGCCATGCGCTGGGCAGCGGGAACACCCAGGCCGATCGACTTGAGCTCATCCGCGTGCGCAAACACCTGCGCGGGCGCGCCTTCGGCAAACACCGCGCCTTCGTTCATCACGACGATGCGGTCGCAGCAATTGGCCAGGTCATCCATGCTATGCGAGACCATAACAACGGTCAGGCCCTCGCGGTGAAGTCGATCGATGAGCTCCAGGAAATCCCTGCGCGCCGCCGGATCGAGCCCTGCCATGGGCTCATCGAGCACCAAAACCTCGGGCTCCATGGCGAGCACGCCGGCAAACGCCACACGACGCTGCTGTCCGCCCGAAAGCTCAAAGGGGCTCTTCTCCCCCACCGTGGCTAGGTCGAGGCCCACGCGCGCAAGCGACGACGCAACACGGCGGGCAACTTCGTCCTGCGACAGGCCAAGGTTGTGCGGACCGAACGCCACGTCCTGCGCCACGGTCTCGGCAAACAGCTGACGCTCGGGATACTGAAATACCACGCCGACCTTAGCCTTAACCGCGGCAGCGTCTTTCTTCTGCGACAGGTCGAGCCCCAGCGCGCGAACGGTTCCCTCCTGGGGGCAAATCAGGCCGTTGAGGTGCTGGACCAGCGTCGACTTGCCCGAACCGGTATGGCCCGCAAGGCCCAGGAACTCGCCGCGACGCACCGTCAAAGACACATCGCGCAGTGCCCACGGACTGCTAGGGTCGTTGCCCCAGAGGGCCTGTTTGTTCGATTTGCCCGCAGTGTCCGAGCACTTGTGCCAACGACGACGCTCGCGAGCGCTCAACGAATAGCTGCACGAAACATGAGAAAGTTCGATAACGGGGTCCGAGGCGTCGAACTCATCGGTCGTGGCGGATTCGACGGCAACGGCATCCGAGCGCAGCGGCAAAGAGCGCATCGCAGGATTCGTTATGCGCCGCTCGGAATAAACACGCGAGATTTCGACGACCATGTCCGCCTCGCGCACCTGCGCGTGAACGGGCACGCCCTTCGCACGAAGCGCCATGCCCAAACGGCACGACTCCGGCATGTCCAGGTTGAGCCGCGCGAGCTCGTCCGCCCGCGTCAAAATCTCGTCGGGCGTGCCGAGCATGGCAACGCGGCCCGCCTGAAACACGGCAACACGATCGGCCTCCGCAGCCTCTTCCATAAAGTGCGTAATCATCACGATGGTCATGCCACGGTCATGGAGCGCGCGGCAGGCCTTCATAAGGCCCTTGCGTCCGCGCGGATCGAGCATCGAGGAGGCCTCGTCCAAAATGAGCACGCGCGGCTCCATGGCGAGCACGCCGGCAAGCGCCACGCGTTGCTTTTGTCCGCCCGAGAGGGCATGGGTCTCGTGGCGCTCAAAGCCCACCAGACCCACGGCCTTCAGCACCTCGCGCACGCGCTGCGCAATCTGGACCGATTCCACCCCAAGGTTTTCAGGACCAAACGCAACATCGTCCTCGACGAGCGTCGCGACGAGCTGGTCGTCCGGGTTCTGAAACACCATACCCGCGGTCGAGCGGATGTCATAGACCAGCTCGGGGTCGGACGCATCCATGCCGTTAACGCGCACCGTTCCCGCGTCGGGCTGCAGCAGCGCATTCAGATGTTTGGCAAACGTCGACTTGCCCGACCCGTTGCCACCAAGGATGCAGAAAAACTCGCCATCCTTAATGCTCAGATCGATGCCGTCGAGCGCCCGAGCGGCACCGTCATAGCTAAAGGAAACGCCCCGACACTCAATCATGCGCGGCCTTTGACCTGGTCCTTTTTAGGCGTGATGAGGTTGGAGACTGCCTTATACACCGCCAGCGTCAACACCGAGTTAAGCACGGTCTTGATGAGGTTAAACGGCAAAACGGCGGGAAGCATGAGCGGGGCGATCACATCGACCGAGCCATACCAGAACCAAACGCCAATGGTCAGATTCGCAACCATAGAAAGCGCCGTAGCGGCAATGACGCCCAGCGCCAGGCCAATCACGGCGCCCTTGTAGGTGTGCATCTTCTGGTAGACGATGGCCGCGGGCAGAATATAGCCCAGTGTGGCAACCATGTTCATAAGCGCGCCGACCCAGTCACCCGTAGTGAGCGCATGGATGACAATCGCCATGGCGGCAACAGCAGTGCCGGCACCAGGGCCATACGCAAATCCGCACACCATCGCCGGCACCAGCGACGGGTCATACGTCAAAAACGGCGC
>CAKUEZ010000059.1 GCA_934646965.1 uncultured Collinsella sp.
AGGCGGTAGCCGATGCCTACGTGGGTTTGGATGTAGCGCGGATGCGCGGGGTCGGACTCGATCTTTTTGCGCAGCGTGCCCATGAAGACGCGCAGGCTCGCCAGGTCGCTCTTGGTGGCCGTGCCCCAAATCTCGTGCAGGATAAACTGGTGCGTGAGCACCTTGTCGGCGTTATGGGCCAGCAGACAAAGCAGCTTGTACTCGATGGGTGTCAGGTGCAGTTCTTCGCCATCCATCGTGGCGATGCCGGCGTCGTAATCAATATGCAGCTCGCCGGTATCGAATGCGCCCTCGGACGAACCCACACCTATCTGCGCATACGAAAGGCGCCTGAGCGTGGTGCGGATACGCGCGAGCAGCTCCTCGACCGAAAACGGCTTGGTCAGATAATCGTCGGCACCGGCATCGAGCGCGCGGATCTTGTCCGCGTCCTCGCTACGCGCCGAGACCACGATAATCGGCATGCCCGACCACGCGCGCACCGACTCGACCACCTTGACGCCATCCATGTCGGGTAGGCCCAGATCAAGGAGAACAATACTCGGCGCCTGCGACGAGGCGGCGGCAATGGCGGCATGGGCGGTCTCCACGGCCATATGGCGCAGACCATGCGCCTCGAGTGCGGCAACGATGAGGCTGCGGACGGCAGGATCGTCCTCAACAACCAAGATGAGCGGTTTCACAGCAGAGTTCGGCACGGCGCTACTCCTTATCAAACGAAACATCGGCAGCGGGAAGCTCGATTGTAAAGACCGAGCCGTGCGGATCCGCCGCGGCAACCTCTATGCTACCGCCATGCGCCAGCGCAATGGAGCGACAGAGCGAAAGGCCCAGGCCCACACTGCGATGGCTGTCGGCCAACCCGTGGTTAGCGGTGTAGAACGACTCAAAGATGCGCTCGCGGTCCTCGGGCGCGATACCCGGCCCGTCATCGGCGACCGAGCACGTCACGCGCCCCTCGTCGACGCCAATCGAGATCACGATATGCGAGCCCGCCGGCGTATACGTGATGGCGTTGTTTACCAGGTTCACCACAAGTTGCACCATCAGGCGCGCGTCGACGTTGACGAGCGCCGGCTCATCGCACGCCACCACCTTAAGCTCGTGCTCGCGCACGGCCGGGTTCACGTGGCGCAGCGCCTCCTCGACGATATCGTCCACGAGTTCGAGCGTGGTCGACAGATGCATGCCGCCGCCCTCGAGCTTGGTGATGGCAAGCAGGTTCTCGACGGTGGCGTTGAGCCACAGCGCATCGGAGCGAATGGACAGCAGCATGTTGCGGCGCGTCTGGTCGTCGAGCACGGCGGTGCCGGTCGAACCCTGATCGAGCAGCACGTCAGCATTGCCCGAGATGCTCGTGAGCGGCGTGCGCAAGTCGTGCGAGATGGAGCGCAGCAGGTTGGCGCGCAGCTGCTCGTTTTTAGCGACCACCGCCGCCTCCTCGCGGGCCTCCATGGCACGGGCGCGGTCGAGCGCGAGCTCGCCTTCGCTCACGATGGCGTCGGCCAGCATCCGTTCCTCGTGCGTCAGCACATCGGGCTCGGCAACGACAGCCAGCACGCCCACCACCGAGGCGGGGTCACTCGGGCGCACGATGCTGTCGCCCGAGCGCACCGTCAGGTAGATGCCATAGAACGCCGAACCGCCAAACGTGGCGTCGAGCGGCGTTCCCACGTAAGCCGAAGCCGAGAGCAGCGGCGGCATCTGGGGCGCCAGATGGTGCACCGGCGCGGCATCGCCCACCGCCGTATAGGTCGCGCGCGGCAGCAGGTCATCATCCTCGGTATCGGCGCTGTACCACACGACCGGGCAGCCCGAAAGGCGCGCCAGCTGCGTGGCCATGGCATGCACAATCTGCGGCTCGTCGGCGCAGCGCTGCAACATGCGGTTGGTTTCGAGCACCATCTGCGTACGGCGGTCGCTAGCAGCGGCCTGTGCCAAGGCACGGCGCAGTGCCAGCGCGATTGAACTCGACACGAGCGAGACCACGAACATGATGAAAAACATGCCGGGATGAATGTGGTCGATAAACGTTAGGGAGTACCGCGGCTCGATGAACAAAAAGTTGTAGAGCGCAACGGCTGCAACCGAGCTCAGCAGACAGTACAGGCGGCTCCAGGTAAAAAACGCGCACAGCTGCACGGCGAGCACGTACACAATCATGACGCTCGGGGCAAGACCGGGTCGGTCGAGCAATGCGCCCACAACCGTCGCCGCCACCAACAACCCTGCCGACACACCGGCATCGTACAGAGGCCCGCGGCGCGTCTGCGTCGAACGTCTCCACCAAAAGTTATCGGCAAGATCGCCATCCGAGTGGACGTCCATCGGCACCGACCCCTCCCTCAAAAACAAAAACCACCACAAAGGGGCCAGGCACCTTTGTGGTGGTTTCCCTTGTGGTGGTCCTAAGTGTAAAGCCTTTACTACCGGCAGTCGCTAGACAAACAGCACGTGCGCGAGCAAGGCGCAAACGCACGCCGCGGCAAATACCAGCGCCACGACCGAGATCACGCGATCGGCCATGTCCATGTTGGCTCGGTTCGTGAAGAACTGGTCCTCGGCGGCGTCGATACCCACCTCGCGGACATCGAGTGTCCTTGAATCCATGTTTACCTCCCCGGCTTTTACTTCATCCATCGATAATCAACCCCGCGTAGCCCGCCGACGCCTACGGGCGCTCGTTGGGCGCCAGGCGCTGCATCTTGTTCACGGCCTTGAACTTGGTGAACAGCGGCACGTACTCAAAGCTTACGTTGGAGTTCTCCAGGCCGTACCAGCGCGCGGGCGTGCCGGCGGCGCGGCGGATGATGTACTTGAGCGTGATGGCCGTGCGCTCGCTGGGCTCCACGTCGCTCTCGGGCGCCAGCAGCTTGCGGATCATGACGAACTTGAACGTGCCGATGTTGCCCGGGTCCTTGTAGACCGAGTAGTCGTGCTTTTGCGCGGGCAGCTCGCCGGTGGCAGCAAGATCCTGAACGACCTGGCGCAGGTAGGCATTGACGCGCTGGTTGACCTTATAGCCCAGGTACAGGTGCACGCGGAAGACATAGTCGGTGTCGAACGTCTCGACCGAATAGGCAAACGTGTACGGCTCGTCCATGGTCTCGACGTTGACGAACCACCAGGCGCGGGCGCGCTTGGGATGCTTGTCCAGAATCGAGTAGACAATGTCGCGGTCGATGTAGTCGGTATGGGTATCCTTGGTCAGGTACACGATGTTGTCGCTCATGCGCTCGTAACGGTCGTCGTCGCGCAGACGCTTGAGCTGCGGCAGATAGCTGCGCAGCGGCAGCAGCGTAAACTGGCGCTGCTCGACCGCCGTGCCGTTGTACCAGCACACCATGACGCCCATGATGAGCGCGGCCATGAGGATGGTGAAGTAGCCACCATGGAAGAACTTGGTGAGCGAGCTCACAAAGAAGAAGCCCTCGAGCATAAGGAAGAAGACAACGAAGATCCACGGTGCGACCTTGAGCTTGCGCTCCTCGTGCAGGTAGAAGAAGAGCAGCAGCGTGGTGCACATCATGGTCAGCGTGATGGCCAGGCCGTAGGCGGCCTCCATGTGTGCCGAATTTTGGAACAGCAGCACCACGATGACGCAGCCCACGAGCATGACGTTGTTGACCATGGGAATGTAGAGCTGGCCCTTGGTCTCGGCCGGATAGAAGACCTGCATGTGCGGCATGAGGTCCAGACGGCTGGCCTCGGACACCAGCGAGAACGCGCCGGTGATGAGTGCCTGCGAGGCGATGATGGCCGCGATGGTGGAAAGGCCGACGGCAAACGGGCGCAGGCCGGGAGCGAGCATCTGGTAGAACGGGTTGAGGTCGGCAATGCCCATGAGCTCGGGGTTGGCAGCATTGTTGATAAGCCAAGCGCCCTGGCCCATGTAGGACAGCAGCAGGCAGCACTTAACAAACGGCCAGGTGGCGTAGATGTTGCCGCGGCCCACATGGCCCATGTCGGAGTAGAGTGCCTCGGCGCCGGTGGTGGCGAGGAAGCAGCTGCCCAAGATCATGATGCCCGCGTGGTTGTTGGGGCTCAGCAAAAAGGCAATGCCGCGCACCGGGTTGAGGCACAGCAGCACGGCGGGATGCTGGAAGACAAAAAACAGACCCGTGCCGCCCAAGAACAGGAACCACAGCGTCATGATGGGGCCAAAGGCATGACCGATCTTGGCCGTACCGATGCGCTGCACCAAGAAGAGCACGATGATAATGGCAAGCGTGATGGCGACAACGCGACCCTGGTCATCGCCCAGTACGGCATGGACCGCGGGAATGGTGCGCAGGCCCTCGATGGCCGTGGTAACGGTAACGGCCGGCGTCAGGATGCCGTCGGCGAGCAGCGCGGCGCCACCCAGCATGGCGGGGATGATGAGCCACTTGCCGCAGCGCTTGACCAGGCTGTACAGGGCGAAGATGCCGCCCTCGCCGTGGTTGTCGGCGCGCAGCGAGATGAGCACGTACTTGATGGTCGTCAGCAGCGTAACCGTCCACACGACAAGGGAGAGCGCACCGAGCACGAACTCCTCCGTGACGCTTCCGATGCCGCCGTTGCCGGCAACGAGCGCCTTGGTTACATACATGGGGCTGGTGCCGATATCGCCGTACACCACGCCCAGCGTGACGAGCATCGCCGAGATGCTCACCGGGATCGCAGCGTGCGATGCCGCGTCTTTGGCCTTTTGTTCCATGAGCCGGTTTCCTTCCCAACTTTAATATTCGAAGGGATTATAGGTAATCGGCCCATGGTTGCACGGCACTGTTTCCCAGCTAGATAAACATTTATGCGGCCTTTATGCCACTGCGGCGATATGGAATGTGACAAAGGGACAACAAAGGAACGGCCCCCTTGCCACATTGGTTATTTGCCGAGCCAGTTTTTGAACCACCACTCCATGGAGCGGCTCATCTCGGCCATAAAGGGACTCGTGTGCTTGCGCGTATAGATGTCCACCACGCGCTCCCCCACCTCGCGGGCATGCGGACGGAACATCGCGTCCATCTCGGCCACCTGAGCATCCATGGTCGCGGCGTCGGCGCGACAGTAACGCTCCTCGTGCACCAGGTTCACCACGGGATGCGCGATCGCCGGGCGCTTCTTACGGGGCGTGCCGATGATGAGCATCGACAGCGGCATGGTGTAGGGCGGCAAATCGAGCAGCGCGGCAACCTCCTCGGCGTTCTCGACGATGTCGCCGATGTAGCAGCTCCCCAGCCCCAGGGCCTCGGCGGCGACCACGGCGTTTTGCGCGGCGATCACGGCGTCCTGCGCCGCGATGGCAAAGTCGCCCAGACCCGGCGCGCGGCGGGGTTGCTTGCCCGTGCGTTCGACGAACTCGGGCTCAAAGCAGCCCACATGCTCAAACAGGTCAATCCACTTGGCGTAGTCGACCACAAATATAAGCGCCCACGGCGCCTTGGCGATCATGGGCTGGTGGTCGCACAGGTCGGCCAAGCGGTCGAGCGTGGCCTGCTCGCGAATGCTCACGATGGAGTACATCATCATGGCGCCTGCCGACGGCGCGCGGCTCGCCGCGTGCAGGATCGCCGCGCGCTGCTCGTCGGTCACCGCCACGGGGAGCTCGTCATCATCGCGCGCAAAGGCACGTGTGGAAGAACGTTGCTCCAAGATGTCCAGCACCGCGTTGCCCGTAGCTTCGACCGGATAGCCGCCGGCGTCCACGCCCACGACACCACCGCAGCACTCAACGTCCGTCTTGCAAACTTGCTCGTTCATCGCCTCATCCTCGCCAATTCTTTAAGAAGCCTTTACGTTTCCGTGTAATTCCCGTCCATTATCGCGCAGGTCGACACTCCATTGCGCAACACCGCCACACCCGCGCGTTATTATGGCTGGTTGTTGTGCGCAGCCCTCAAATGCTGCGCATATCTTGGTAACAATCGGGTAAACCCCCGCTTTCGTAGGTTCTAAGTTTGTGAGGAGTCTCAGCATGTTCGCAGCCGCTATCTCGCTCGTCGGTCTTGCGGCGACCGTCTACCTTGTTTTGCGCGAAGCCAAGGCCATTCGCGCGCAGTCGGGCGCCGTCGCCAAGAGCGCTCTTGGATGGAGTGTCGCCTTTGGCCTGTTCCAGCTCTTTTTGACCGTCTGGGGCGCCATTGGCCTCGTGGCGCAAAACGAGCCGCTCGCCTTTGTGATGCTCATCCTGACCAACGCCATCCTCACCGGATGCGCCTGGGCAAGCATCGCGCGCGATCGCATCGCCCCGCTCGTCTTTGCGTTCGCCTCGACCGACGCCCCCGCCCCCACGGGCAAGCTCGCCCGCCTGCGCGGCGCCTTTGTGGGCAAGCCGCTTGTCGCCGCCGTACTGTTCCTGCTGCTCGCCGGCGTCTTTGCGCTGCTGGGCATGGAGGTCTCGTCCAACCACGACTTTACCTGGGTCTACCCCCTGTGCATCTTGCTCGAGTGGGCCATCATCACCGCGCTCATGGCCGGCCTGTTCTTCCTGTTTCAGCGCCACGGCGCAGCTCCGGCCGTCCTGGCCTTCGCCCTCTTTGTCCTGGGCATTGCCGAGTTCTTCGTCATCACGTTTAAATCCATGCCCATCCAGCCGGGCGACCTTTCGGCCATCTCCACCGCCGCCGCGGTCGCCGGCAACGGCTACACCTTCTCGATCTCGCTGTTTTGCGTGCTGTCGATGGGCTTTACCGCCATCTCGATGCTGCTGTGCGAGTACGCCGGCATCGTGGCGCCGCACCGCCAGAAGGGTGCCGCCAACGCCAAGCGCATGCTGCTCACCAACCTGCTCGTGGCCGTGCTGTGCCTGGGCGGCGTGACTGCACACGTCACACTCATCGACTACTACAACACCCTGGGCATCACCGTGTACACCTGGCGCCCGCTCGAGAGCTACTGGCGCGAGGGCTACCTGCCTGCCTTCATTAGTGCCGCGCAGTCCATCAAGCCGCCTAAACCCGCCGACTACTCCGTCGATGACGCCAAGGCCACGCTCAAAAAGTACGCCAAGGCCTACGACAAGTCCGACGCCGCCAAGAGCGACGAGCGCGCCGCAGCAAAGGAGCAGTTCGATAGCGAGAAGCCCACGGTCATCGCCATCATGAACGAGACGTTCTCGGATCTGTCGATCTACCAGAACATGCGTGCCGGCTACGAGGGCCCGCAGTACTTTAAGAGCCTGTCCAACTGTCTCAGCCGCGGCAAGCTCTACGTGAGTGCCTACGGCGGCGGCACCGCCAATACCGAGTTTGAGTTCCTGACCGGCAACTCCATGGCCAACCTGGGCTCGGGCGTGTACCCATACACCATCTACAACATGGAGACGACCGAGAACCTGGCCGAGCAATTCAAGTCGCTCGGCTATGCCACCACGGCCATGCACCCCAACCACGCGACCAACTGGAACCGCGAGAACGTCTACAAGGACTTTGGCTTTGACCAGTTCCTGTCCATCAACGACTTCCAGGGCGCCGACACCCTGCGCGGCATGGTGACCGACCAGGCTACCTACGACAAGATTCTTGAGCTGCTCGACCAGAACGCCGATCCGCAGTTTATCTTCGACGTGACCATGCAGAACCACTCGGGCTACGACACGGGCCTGCTGCCGGTCGACAAGCAGATGCACCTCAATATCGACACGACCGACCTGGACGCCAAGACCGTCGAGGACGGCACGCTGTCCGACGTCGACGAGTATGTCTCGTGCATCGAACAGTCCGACCAGGCGCTGCGCTACTTCCTCAACGCCCTGAGCAAGCTCGACCGCAAGGTGGTCGTGGTGTTCTGGGGCGACCACCAGCCGTTCTTCCCGTCCAAGTTCAACGACAAGTGGTTTACCGACGAGGACGACGCCACCCATCAGGAGCGCTTGTGGCAGACCGACTACATCATCTGGGCTAACTACGACGTCGCCGGCTGCGACCAGACGAGCGAGACCGATGACCTGTCCACCAACTACCTGTCCACCCAGCTCATGCAGCTGATCGGCGCCCCGCTTTCCGACTACCAGAAGGCGCACATGACGCTGCGCGAGTCGCTGCCCGCCATCAACTCCGTGGGCTACGAGGATGCCAGCCTGCGCTGGGCGCTCTCCTCCAACGTCACCGGCGACGACGCCGTTGCCGGTGCCGCCACCAAGGCACGTGAGGATTACGCCAAGATGCAGTACTACGAGATGTTCCGCGACGGCAAGAATGTCTACACCGAGCACTTCCAGACCGAGGCCAACGAGACCGACCCCAACCTGGCACCGGGTACTACTAAGATCAAGTAGCGGGTCCTTCGACCTGGTTCGTCTGCCCGGCGGCGCGGAATGTAAGGTTCCCTGCTCGGGCAGTCCTGCTCGCACGGAGAGCACATTAAGTGCTCTCCGGCTCGTGCGGAACTCGCGATGAACCTTACATTCCGCGCCGCCGGGCAGACGCCTTGTTGTTGGGACGTGGCTTGTCTTGGGAGTATCTGCAACATATATAGATATAGATGAGTTGAAGGCCACGTTGTGTGGCCTTCTTTGTTTGCGGAAAGCGCGTCCCGGAATCTGACGTTGGAATGGGATGTAGTTTCCGGTTGAGGGTCTGTTGGGAAAGTGCGTCCCACTTTGGGGGCTGATTCTGGGATGCGGTTTCCGGTTGCCGAGTCTTTGCTCGATAGAAAACCCGAGTAGCCTGGTGGTTGGCTGCCCGGGTTTTTGATTTGCTGTTGCCCCCTGCTGGTGGCTAGTGGTTCTTGCGGCGTTTAGTCAAGATGACGAGGGCTATTGCCACCAGGATGATACCCGCTGCTGCTGCGGTGGCGACCAGGGCGAATGTTTGGTCGCCGGTATTTGCGAGGTTCTTCGCTGTGGTCGTAGTCTTGACCTTGGTGTCGGTCTTAGCTCCGTTGTCGGACTTGGGCTTGTCCGGGTTCGTCGGGGTCTCAGGAGTCTCGGGGTCCTTTGAGCCTTCGGAATCGGTTGGGCCGGCGGTGTTTACCAGCGTATGGTCCAGGAACTTCTTGGCGCCCGCACTTGCCTGTGAGAACAGGCGGCGCGTGCGGATCGGGGTGGCGTTCACCGTTGTGGGCGCCGTCTCCTCGGCCTCGATATTCACGAGCGTCGTGCCGGTGTCGAGGCCCACGTCGTTGTATCCCACGTGGCAGTAGTACTGCGCACCGTCATCGTCTGCGGTCAGGTCAATCTCGAGCTTCGAGGCCGTTCCGGCTGGGAGGTTGCCATCGGCACCCACGCGCTGGAACGCGGTCTCGCCACGTCCCTTGCGGTACCAGATATACGTTGGCGCCAGCTCCGTCTCGACACCATCGGCGCCGCGCTGCGTCACGCGGCCGATTGCCAAGAGCGTCAGATGGCTCCCCGCCGTGCGCTCGATCGAGGAGTCGTATTCGATGCTCGACCCCTCTTCAACATCCGCCGCCGGTCCGCTCACGCTCATCGTCATGCCGTCAGGCATGGTCTTGACCGTAATGATCGCCGAGCGAATGCCCGTTTCTGTCGTTGAATCATTCTTAACGGCGGCAATCGCGAATCGATACTCCGTGTTGGGCTGCAGCCCGTCCCAGACAAGCGACGTCTGCGTGTTGTCGGCAATCTTCCAGCTATTGACAACGGCGTCCGCCGCATTGCTCTGCAGCATGCCCACGCCGTAGCTAAAGCCGTTCTTCTTTGCGAGCACATCGTCCCAGCTAAACGTAACACTGGCCGAATCAACGGCGTTTGCCGTAAAGCCCGTCACGGCCGGCGCTTCGGGCATCTCGACATCCTTGACGTCATAGCCCACGATCCAGAACTGATCGGTGTCCTTGGTGCCGAGCTTGTCGCCCGAGTCGGCCTCGAACTTGTCGACATCTACCGCGTTGACGCCCAGGCGCCACGCAAAGCCGTACTTATCCTTCGCAGCTTCGGGCAGGTTGTCGACGGTGCCGCCGTATTCGGTCGATTCACTCGAGGAGTTACCCGTAGTAAAGCCGGCGTTGGCACCAAAGCACAGGCCGCCAAACAACTCGTGCTTTGCGAGCTTCGCGCCCATGACAACGCTGCCGTTCAGCGTAAAGCCGTACTCAAACTCCTGTTCCTCGCCGTCCTCGACTTCGATGGCCTGCTCAATGCTCGCCCCCGACTGCGCGACAGCACCGTTAAACCCATCGTGCGTGTAGGCGCGCGTCACGCCAGGTTTGCCCAGACCAAAGGAATCTTGCACGGGAGTCGTGCCGTTGAGCGCCGTGTAATAGCTGTCGGGTTCTCCCGACCGGTTGGTCAAAAAGTAGCTGAGCGGCGTCATATTGTGCTGTTTGGCAATGCGGTCATAGGCGTCGACATTAACGACCGAGGTCTGCGCGCCGAGCGACACGGGCGCCGCCATCACGCCCTTGCCACCAGTTTCCTCATTTTCGATCTCGTACTCGTAATAGACCATCGGAATCGTGTAGAGCACGGCCTTGTCGCCTTCGCCGGCATGCGACTCATAACTTACGCTGGCGCTCACTGTACGCTCGCTCCGGTAGTCATAGCATCCCTCGGCGGCAAAATCGACTGAAGCATTAATCGCGACCAGGGGCGGACCGGTCTGCACCTCGACGGCAACGCCCAACTCGGCGCCAATGGTATAGCCCTGGGATGTCCCCGTGCTCTTTCCCTCGCCGTATGACGTGCCGCCCAACACCAGATAGCCGTATGCCTGCTCCAGATCCTCAACATAGGGAGCATCCTGCAGCACAGCGAGCACGCGCGGGTTGGTATAGACCTTGTAGCGGTCCTTGTACGTGATCTTGACGCTGTCATTGTCGACATCGGGCAGCGCGAGCGAGATAAATGTGCCGTAGGTAGTGCCGCGACGGTTGCTCTCGCTAATCACCTGCTCCTCGCCGCGGCGCACCCTTCCGTTCTCGTCGAGCGAAAGATGCGAGGCTGTCATCCAATAGTAGTCATCGTTCTTGCGCAGGTCCTCGTCGCGGTGCTTGCCCACCACGGCGATAAAGCTCTCGTTATAGCGGTCCGAACCCGAGACGCTGCCCGCCTTGACGTCGCTGATCCACACCTGCTCTATACCCTTGTGGTCATGCTTGTTGCTGCTGTTGTATTGCTGACCGCTCATGCTCATGGTTCCGACCATGGACCCCAAGCCCTGGGCCCCGCTCTGCGCCGTGTTGCAGGCAAAGTCGCGGAACACATCGCCGCCCACGAGCACCTCGTCGACCGCCAGCTGCTCGGACAGGCCGTCAAGGTTGGCAGTGGCAAGGGCAATAGGCGCCAAGGTGCACGGATAGCGCTTATCCTGAGCGCTATCCTTCCATGCGCTGTTGGGCACATGCATCAGCCCATAGGAGGCGAGGAGCCCGTCTCTGTATTCCTTGCAATCGGAAAGCTTGAACTCGCCAGACTCCGAGTCAAAATACGCGTAGCGGTACAGCGCGCCGTACAGCCCCTTGCTGCCGTCAGAGGCGCCGTAATCAAAAGTGCTGCTTTGCCAGTCATAGCCCGCAAGAATAAGGCCCGTGACGGTTTCATCCGTCTTCTTTCCTTCTTCATCGTAGGCGGCAAACGTGCCGAACGTCGCATTCGCGGCGACCATGGTCTTGCCGTTCGCGGAGAGGGAGATTGCGCCCGCGTCACCCAGAGCATCGACATGGACGAGCGCACCCTTGGATGCATCCCACGAGAACAGCTCGCAATGCGTCGACTTATCAATATTCTTCTTGCCGTAGGGTGCCGAGACCACGATGGCGAGGTCATCGCAAAAATCGCGATCGAGGTCGCCGGCCGCTAGCGAAACGACAGGAGCTGACTGAAGCTGCGTCCAGGAGTCGTTCCCGCCCTTGTTGTGCGTGGTGTAGTCCGCGGCGTTACCGGCATCGATCTTGACGACGCTTTGCTTCCAGTTGCCGCCCTCCAAGTCATACATGTCGACTACAGCCTTGCGCACGCCGTTCTCGTCGACATAGCAGCCCGCGTAGACAAAAAGCTCGTCGACGCCGTCGCCATCGACATCGCCCGCCTCGACATCAAAGACCGCATCGTGCTCTTGCAGGTAGCCGGCGTTCAGATACTTAAAACGGCCTCCGTCCATCATATTGGTGTTGACCGTCACCGGCAGGCGTGTATCGAGAGTGCGTGTGCGCCCGTTGCTAAACGAATAGAGGACCAGCTCAACCTTTCCGGCGTACGACTTGCCGCCGATCGTCGTGGAAGAACTGTCGCCGTAGGCACGAAGCTCGGCAACGCGGCTCTTTTTGCCCGTACTGGCGTCGCTGCAGAACTCAACACTCGTGGCGTGAATGCCCGAGAAACCGTTATTGTCGTTGGCGAGCACTGTTGAGGACCCATTGTTACTTAGGTACGACCAGTCGCCGCCGCCGTAATCGCTGTGCTTGTAGAGATCGCTGTTCGTATCGAAATTGTTGACGTTTTGCCAGAACTTTGCGGCGCCCCACACACTTCCATAGCCATCGGTAAGTTTGCTGCTGCCGCCAATGTCGCCGCGCTCGACGTTCTCGAGCTTGTCGCGCAGAGTGTAGCGATTGCCATGGCTACCGTTAGCTGCCATATAGACCTCGCTGCGCGTGGCAAACGTCGTGGGGGTATCGGTGGAATAGGGGCCAACGGTATCGGCCGGAATGTCCTCGTTCGTGCCCAGGCCCAGGTCGCTATAGTCCCGCTCGGTCATATCCGTGATGTCGGGCGTGTCGGCCGCCTGGGCGACGTTGGGGGCCGCCGTGAAACAGGCGACACTCGTTGCAATCAACGCAGCAAGCGCCGCCGTCCCAACAAGCGGGATTTTCGACAACCGACGAATGTGGGGGTATGGAACGTGCATGGGAGACCTCGCTTTACTCGAGTGGAGTCGGCTCATTTGCTCAAATGCTACGCCTGACACCCAAAATTCCGTGTCTCATTTTCGCCAACGGCGTGTCTCATTTTTGAGAATCCGAGATGCCGCGGAAATCTTATCCCAG
>CAKUEZ010000060.1 GCA_934646965.1 uncultured Collinsella sp.
CTGACCGATGCCGATTCCAACCAGGGCATTGGCTATGCACGCGACGATGTGGACGGCGACTCCATGATGTGGACGACACTGCTCGACATCATCATCGTGATCATGGCGTTTGTCTTTGTGGTGCTCACCGATGCCACCATCGAGGAGGAGAGCGCCATCATCGGCACGCTGCTTGCCAGCGGTTATCGCCGTCGCGAGATCGTGCTGCACTACCTTGCGCTTCCCGCCATCGTGGGCGTTGTCGCATCGCTGCTGGGCACCGCGCTCGGCGTGGCGTTCTTAACCGAGCCCATGCGCAGCCTCTATTACGGCTCGTACAGCCTGCCACCCTTCCAAGTGTACTGGAGCTGGGAGATTTTTGTAAAGTGCGCCGTGGTTCCTGCCTCCGCGCTCATTCTCATTACGCTGGTGGGCCTGCTCCGCAAGATGGGTAAGACGCCGCTGCAGTTTCTTCGTCACGAGGCAGGCGGCAAGTCGGGCACCAAACGCGGTTTTCAGTTGCCGGAGCGCATGGGTTTCGTCTCTCGCTTCCGCCTACGCATCTTCCTGCGCAATCTGGGCAACTTCGCCACGCTCTTCGTGGGTATCGCGTTTGCGTCACTGCTGCTGCTCTTTGGCCTGGCGATCCTACCCACGATGACTCACTACGCGGACAACCTGGAGACAAGTCTTGTCGCCGAGCACCAGTACACGCTCAAGGCGCCGCTGGAGCTTGAAGGCACCGCCGAGGAGCGCGAGCAGTGGTCGGCGCTCGAGCGCCTGCAGTCGGTGGACGGTGCGCTCCTCACTGCCGCCCAAGATGCCGACGACGAGCTTGATGACGCGGTCGATGCCGCACGGGCGGCCGCCAATGCTGCGACCAGCTCTCCGTCTGCCGAGAGCCTGACCGCAGCGCAAGACGCGCTCGCAACGGTTCAGGACAAGAAGGACGCCCTCTACGCGCGCCTCGACGATCTTGCCGATGCTCTTGGCTGCGACCGTGACGAGACCATCAATCTGATCGAAAAGGCCTCGAAGATCGATACTGACAACGACGACATTCACCCCGTCAATACGACCGACAACGGTGCGGCGAAGATTGCGCAGGCCGAGAAATATGCCGTTTACCAGCTGCAATACGACCGCGGCGACGGAAATGGGCAGGAGACGATTTCCGTCTACGGTGTCTCGTCCGATTCACGCTACTGGAAGGACCTCGATGTGGGCGACGGACGCGTCGTCTTTGGCGGCGGCCTGCTCGACAAGTTTGGCTGGAGCGAGGGGCAGAAGGTCACGCTCCACGACAAGTATGAGGGCAAGGACTATTCGCTGGAGTACGCGGGCAAGGACGCCACTTGGGGCTCCAAGTCGGACATGAATATCTACATGAGCATCGACGACTTTAACGAGCTGTTCGGCAACGACGCCGCCTACTTTAACGGCTACGTGAGCGACGAGAAGCTCGACCTCGACGCGCGATACTTTGCCGGTGACACCACGCCCGACGACATGCGCGCCGTGGGCGACCAGTTTATTGGCATGATGAGCGACATGATCGGCATGATGGTCGGGCTCGCGGTGTTCATCTTCCTGCTGTTTATGTATCTGCTGACCAAGGCCGTTATCGATCATAGTGCCCGCTCGATCAGCTACATGAAGGTCTTTGGCTATCGCGACGGCGAGATCTCGCATCTGTACATCCGCTCGATCACGCTGTGCGTGGCGGCATCACTTGTGCTGAGCCTGCCCGTGATCATCGGTTCACTCACGGCCATCTTCCGCTCGATGCTGCTCGCCTACAACGGCAATATCGAGATCTACGTGCCCGCTTGGTCCATGGCGGCGTGTGTCGGCATCGGCTTTGCGACCTACCTGGTCGTGGCGCTGCTGCACACGCGCTCCATCAAGCGCGTCCCCCTGGCCGAGGCTCTCAAAGTCCAAGAGTAGTCACCGGGTAGTCATTGGGGACAGGCTTAAATGATCAAGAGTGGTCATTGGGGACAGACTTAAATGACTAAACTTAAATGACTAGTCATCGGGGACAGTCTTTGCCGATTCGCCGACTCGCCGGCAGGGCTGGCAAGGACTGTTCCCAACTGCCGGCAGGAAAGGAACGTCCCTAACTGCCGGGTGGCCCGCCGCCGCGCTTGACTTCGACTCCACTCCAATGGGTACCATCCTCTTATGTCTGTAACGCCATATAGACCGAGGGGATAGATTTATGACCGCAACTGCACCCGCCAAGGTGTACTTCACCAACCTGCGTACGCATGCTCGCGAGAGCCAACTCGACAAGCTCAAGCGCCTCATCCGCCGCGCCGGCATCGAGCAGATTGACTTTGAGAACAAGTTCGTCGCTATCAAGATTCACTTCGGTGAGCTGGGCAACCTGAGCTTTTTGCGCCCCAACTACGCCCGCGCCGTCGCGGACGTCGTGAAGGAGCTGGGCGGCAAGCCCTTCCTCACCGACTGCAACACGCTCTACGTCGGTAGCCGCAAAAACGCGCTCGAGCACATTGACACTGCCTATCAGAACGGTTTTACCCCGTACGCCACGGGCTGCCAGGTCATCATTGCCGACGGCCTCAAGGGCACCGACGAGGCGCTCGTTCCGGTCGAGGGCGGCGAGTACGTGCACGAGGCCAAGATCGGCCAGGCGCTCATGGACGCCGACATCGTGATCAGCCTCACCCACTTTAAGGGCCATGAGCAGGCAGGATTTGGCGGCGCCATGAAGAATTTGGGCATGGGTGGCGGCAGCCGCGCCGGCAAGATGGAGCAGCACGCCGCCGGCAAGCCGAGCGTCGATACCACCAACTGCGTGGGCTGCCGTGCCTGCGAGCGTATCTGCGCGCATAACGCCGTCTCGTTTGACGACACGCGTGAGCGCGAGCTTGCCAACGGTAGCACCCGCACGGTTCACGTTGCCGCCATCGATCACGATCGCTGCGTGGGCTGCGGACGCTGCATTGCGGCGTGCAACCAAGACTGCATCAAGCCCGACTATGACGCCGCGGCCGACGTGCTCAACTACAAGATCGCCGAGTACACCAAGGCCATCGTCGACGGCCGCCCGAGCTTCCACATCTCGCTCGCCATGGACATTAGCCCCAACTGCGATTGCCATCCCGAGAACGACACGCCCATCGTCAACGACATCGGCATGTTCGCGAGCTTCGACCCGGTTGCCATCGACCAGGCCTGCGCCGATGCTGTCATGGCATCCGAGCCCCTGCCCAACACCGAGCTCACCGACAGCGCCGCTAAGATGGAACATAACCACGAGCATCTGGAGGGCGAGCAGGCACACGACCCCTTCTGCATCACGCATCCCGACACCGACTGGCGCGCGTGCATCGCGCACGCCGAGAAGATCGGCCTGGGCACGAGCGAGTACGAGCTCATCGAGGTCAAGTAGCGCCAGGCTATTGGGCAAATCGCGCACTTTTGTTGCGTAACGTAAACTAAAACCGCCCGCGAGCGCAGCGCTCACGGGCGGTTTTTCGGAAGTATGCGGCAAATTTCGAAACCGCCGAGCACACAGCGTTTTTTGGCAACAAAACCCCTGATAAATTGCTGGTAAAACTGCAGTCTGGTCGGCAGTTCCAGATTTTGCCGCATACTTCCGAAAAAGAGGGGGTTAGATAAATCTCCAGACGCCGCTTTTTGCCTAGAAATTCTTGTCGAGGAAGCCGTTGACCGTGTTCCAGTAGAGCTCGGGGTCGACCTGTGCGCTCTTGGCGTGGGCGGCGCCGTGGATGGTGAGCTTTTGTTTGACCTTGCTGGCGCACGCCTCGTAGTTTTGGTCGAGCATGCTGTACGGCACAAAGGTATCCTGGTCGCCGTGGATAAAGAGCATGGGAACCGTTGCACGCTTGAGCTGCTCCACGCTGCTGGCCTTATGAAAGTCGTAGCTTGCACGTACATTGCACACCAGATTGGCCACATCGAGCAACGGAAAACTGGGCAAGCCAAATACGTCCTTGAGCTGCAGGGAGAACTCGTCCCAAACGCTCGTGTAGCCGCAGTCCTCGATAATGCACTTCACGTTTGCCGGCAGAGATTCTCCCGCCACGTTCATGGCGGTTGCCGCACCCATCGATTCGCCAAAGACCAGGATGCGTGCCTTGGGGTCTGCCGCAACAATCCGCCCGATCCACGCGACGACATCGAGTCGCTCGGGCCAGCCCATGCCGATATAGTCACCGCCAGAGCGCTCGTGGGCGCGGGCGGCAGGCGCGAGCACGTTCATACCGCGGTCGTGGAAGCGCTTGACGTATCGTGCCATGCCGATGGGCTCGTTCGTATATCCGTGCAGGCAGACGGCGTAGTCATGGGTGCTCTCCGGTGCGGCAAAATACCAGGCGGCAAGCTCGGTCCCATCAGCCGCAGTGAGGCTGCTGCTCTCGCGGTTCTGCTTAAACCAGGCCCGCGCTTCGGTCTCCTCGGTATCCATCTGCTCGCCCTTTTCGGCGTTCTTGCTGTCCTGCATCATCTTCATGGTGTATGGAGCGCGAGGGTTCAGCGCGAAGTCGAACAAAAAGTTGCCGGCAAATCCGAGTAGTGCGACAACGAGCACCGCCACGGCAATGCAGGCTATCTTAAGGCCCCGATGAGGACGTTTATTTTCAGCCATAAATCGCTCTCCTATAAGATGTTAATACATCAACATTTAATGCAAGCGCATTATGGATGTTCATCGTTGATGCGTCAACAAGCAAAGAATGGGTAAACAAAGGGTCACGTATAGTGCAAATTTCGCACGTACCCAGACGCTTTGATATAGTGTTGAGAACTATTTACGTTGGAGGATGTAACCGGCATGTCCGATTCGAGCGACAGTTCCAAGCCGCGACCTAAGGCCGCGGCCGTTCCGCAGTACACGGTGGGCGAGGAGATCATGAACTCCGTCACCCATGGTGTCGGCTGCCTGCTGGGTATCGCGGGCCTCGTACTTCTCATTGTGTTTGCCGCCCTGCGTGGCGGCGGGCCGGCGCACATGGCCGCGGCGATCGTCTACGGCGTCAGCATCATCCTCGAATACCTTGCCTCCACGCTTTACCACGCGATTCAGCCCGCAGGCGCCAAGCGTGTGTTCCGCATCATCGACCACAGTTGCATCTATCTGCTCATCGCGGGCAGCTATACGCCGTTTTGCCTCATTACGCTCGCAAACGACGGCGGTGCTGTGCTGTTCTTTGCCGTATGGGCCATCGCCATCATCGGCATCGCGCTCGAGTGCTTTTTGCGCGAGCGCCAGCCGCACTGGGTAAGCGGCCTGGTCTATCTGCTGATGGGCTGGCTCGTTGTCTTTAAGCTTCCCACGCTCGTTGCGCTGCTGAACCCCGTCGCGCTTGCCCTGCTTGCCGTCGGCGGCGTGTGCTACACCGTGGGCGTGCCGTTCTATGTCGCCAAAAACGTGCGCTACCTCCACAGCGTGTTTCACCTGTGGGTGCTCGCCGGTAGCATCTTCCAGTTCATGGCGGTGATCCTCTTCGTAATCTAGCGACCGCGCCGGCGCCCGCCGGACGCAACTGCCCTATCCGCCACCTACGTCTCCTGCCAACGTCCCGAATCTTGGAGGTTCGAGAAACTCCCGATGGACATAACCATCTCTCTTATTACCACACTCGTCTTAACGCTCATCAATGGCTACTTCTCTATGTCCGAGATGGCCCTCACCACGGCTAAGCGCGCCGTGCTGGAGCACGAGGCCGAGGAGGGCGACAAGCGCGCCGAGCGCGCCATTAAGCTCGCCGCCGACTCCGACCAGCTGCTGGCCACCATCCAGGTCGCCATCACGCTCGTAGGCTTCGCTTCGTCTGCCGTTGCCTCGACGAGCTTGTCCGATCCGCTCGCCACGTGGCTCATGAGCTTTGGCATCGCGCCGCTTTCCGCCATCGCGCGCGGTCTGGCGCCGGTCATCATTACCGTCGCGGTCGCCTTCGTGTCCATCGTGATCGGCGAGCTCGTGCCCAAGCGCATCGGCCTGGCCAACGCCGAGGGCGTTTCCAAGCAGGTCGTGGGCCCGCTCTCCGTATTCCAAAAGATCGCCCGCCCGCTCGTGTGGCTGACCGGCGCTTGCTCCGACGGCCTAGCCCGCATCCTGCGCATCAAGAGCGCCGACGACCGCCAGAACGTCTCGGAGGAAGAGATCAAGTACATGGTCTCGGAGCAGGACGACCTGCTCGACGAGGAAAAGCGCATGATCCACGAGATCTTCGACCTGGGCGACACCGTGGCCCGCGAGGTCATGGTGCCGCGCGTGGACACCACCATGTGCGAGGACGACGAGACGGTCGCCGACGTGCTGTCCACTATGCGCCAGACCGGCTTCAGCCGCATCCCCGTCTATCACGAGGACCCCGACAACGTTGCCGGCATCGCGCACATCAAGGACCTGATTCAGCCCGCGCTCGACGGCAAGGGCGACCAGCCCATCGCCGGCTTTTTGCGCGACGCTACCTTTGTGCCCGACACCAAGGATATCCTGCCGCTGCTGTCCGAGATGCAGACCTCGCACGACCAGATCGTGGTCGTCGTGGACGAGTACGGCGGCACGGCCGGCATCATTACCATCGAGGACATTGTCGAGGAGATCGTCGGCGAGATCGAGGACGAGTTCGACCCCGACAACAAGTACCTCACGCGCCTTTCGCGCCGCGAGTGGCTCGTCGATGGGCGTTTTTCGTGCGATGACGCGATTGAGCTTGGTTGGCCGCTCGAGGAAAGCGATGATTATGAGACCATCGCCGGCTGGATTTTGGAGCTTTGCGACTCGGTGCCCGACATCGGAGAGGTGTTTGAGGTCGCGGGGTACAAGTTTAAGGTGCAGTCGATGCGCGGCCAGCGTATCTCGCTCATTCGCGTGATCGCCCCGGCCGAAACCGATAAGAAGGATTCCGAGTCCTCGGAAGAGAAGCCGACGGCGTCGGGTGCGGGTTCTGCGGATCCGCACGATGGCGACGAGTAGGACAAGGAAGAGTAGGGGAGAGTTATGGCAGGCCTGTTCAACATCCTTAAGGTCACCGTCAGCGAGGACAAGATTTGCGCGCACGTGCTGGTGAATCCCGGCATGCCGCTCATGACCTCGGAGGATATCGAGGCCACGGCGCGCGTGTATTACCTGGTGCCGGCGATTGCCAAGCACCTGTGCCTGGGCGACTCGGGTCGCGAGTTCCAGGACTGCATGGGCCAGACCGAGCTTTGCCACCTGCTGGAGCATGTGACGGTCGAGCTCATGAACGAGACCGGCCTTGCCGGCAGCATCTCGTGCGGCCGCACCCGCGTGAGCGAGCACGACGAGCGCGTCTTTGAGGTTGAGCTTTCGTGTCCCGACGACGCGCTGGCAATCGGCGCGCTGTCTTCGGCAACCTTTATGATGGACTGGGCGTATCTGCATGCCGACCAGCCGGCCCCCGACGTGGAGGGTACGGTCGCAGGCCTGCGTAACCTGGTGCTGGGTATGCGCGCCGAGGCCGAGGGCAAGGATCCGCATGAGGCCGTTGCCGCTGCCAATGGCGAGGACGTTGCCGAGGATGCGGCTGAGGGCGAGAGCGCTGCCGAGGGCGATGCGCCGGTCGAGGCCGAGCCCGTTGCCGAGGTTGCCGCCGAGCCCGTTCCCGTTGAGCCCCAGGGCGTTCCCAGCTTTGACGACGAGCCGCAGATGGCAATCGATACCGAAGGCGCGACCGCCGAGAACCACGAGGCCCCCGCTGCCGTTTTTGGCGGTGCGGCAACGGTTCCGGCTGGCTCGGCGCACGAGGGCAGCCTGCCGCTCGTCGATGGCGCGGGCGAGGACCCGGCCGCCACGGTGACCATGCCGGCCTTGCCCCAGGAGTAGGCTTACGCGTTTATCGCATCATGTACCTGCGCTTTTACCGTACGCAGATGAGCGGGGCGGTAAAGGATGCGCTGCGGGTATAATGGACAGCATTCAAACGGTGGGCATCGAGGTGCCCGCAGGAGAGGAATGATCATGGGAAAGACTTTCAGCTTTGTCTCCGGTGCGCTCTTTGGTGCTGCCGCCGGCGCTATCATCGGCGTTGCCCTGGCCCCGCGCTCGGGTGCCGAGACCCGCGCCATGGCTGCCGATATCGCCAACGACGCCTGGGATAACATGCGCGACACCTACGAGCACGGTGCCGAGGAGGCCCGCGCCGCGGTCAGCGACTTCGGCCCGATGGTCGACGCCAAGACCGATGACCTGCGTGCCAAGGTCGATCTGGCCCGCGAGCGCATGGACCAGCTGCGCGAGCAGCTCAACGATGCTATCTCGGGTGGTAACGTGACGCCCGCCGCCGACGTCGTGGTCGAGAACGCCGTCGAGGCCGATACCGAGGCTGCGGAGCCTTCGACCGAGGCATAATGCGCACCGGTGATTTTGTCGGCATCAAGGTTTATCGCAAACCCGCCGAGGACAAACGTACTAAAAAGGACGGCACGCCGCGCAGCCCTAAAAAGCTCGGCAAGGTTCACTTTCCGGTCTTTTCGCCGGGCGGCACGCGCGTGGTGGGCTTTATGATTCGCCAGTCCGATATCGCGGGCATGATCGAGCGCCCCGATCGCTTTGTGGCGCTCGACGCTGTCGGCGTCTACGAGGGCGCCGTCGCGGTCGATGATGTCAAGGGTACCTACGATGCCGCCGCGGCCAAGCGCCTCGACATCAACCTGGACGATTGCATCATCTGGGTCGGTATGGATGTGCGCACGGAATCGGGCGATGTCGTGGGCTATTGCTCGGACGTCGAGTTCAAACCGCGCTCGGGTATCGTGCAGATGTTCTATGTGACCGCCAGCACCGCATCGACCATGCTCGTGGGCGACACGCAAGTTCCGCCTACGATGCTGCGCGGCTATGCGGACGGCGCGATGATCGTCTCGGACGAGGTCAAGTCGCTCGGGTATTCGGGCGGTGCGGCCGCCAAGGCTGCCGAAGCGAGTGTCGTGGTGGGCGACAAGGTCAAGAAGGGCGCCAAGGTGCTCGACGACAAGGGGTCGGCTGCCGTGGACAAGGGCAGTCGCGCGCTGGGCAAGCAGCTTGGCAAGACGCGCGGCATGTTCAAGGCCTTTAAGGACGAGTATCAAAAGGCGAGCGGGGGCTCGTCGAAAGCTAGCAAATAGCGACATATCAAACGATGGGAGGCGAGCCGGAGACATGCTACTCCGGCTCGCTGTGTTTATGGGGGAGGGCACATGCGCCAAAACGGATCAAACTTAAATGGGCGCTCCGGTGCGCGTCCGACGGCTCGCCGCGACTTGGGGCAGCTGCCCAGCGGTCAGCGCCGTCGTCGCCGTAAACCCGGCGCGATGTACCTCAACCATAGCCGCGGGTTTAGCGATCGCAGCGCGCGCATTGGCAACGGCCGCTCGCCCCGCCGTCCGTCCCGCCTGCCCTACGCGCTGATCGCCGTGGGCTGCGCGTTCGTGCTGTTTATCGCCGCCGTCGTGGGCTACGTCAACCGCAGAGTGGACGTCGTGCTCAACGGAGAGCAGACCGCGGTGCGCGTGGGTTCCACGCTGCAGAATCTCATCGACGACCAAAGCCTGACCGAAACGTACGATGCCGGCGATTTGCTGGCGGTCGACGACAGCGTGCTCAAGCGTCATGGAGGCGAAAAACTGTCGGTGAAGGTCGACGGGAAGCGCGTGAAGCAGGGCAAGTGGGATAGCCGCGAGCTCACGGGTGGCGAGAAGGTCACCGTTAAGGATGGCCGCAACGTCTACGAGAAGCACGAGGTACAGGCCACGACCATCGAGCCCAAGCTGAAGGTCGAGGGTACGGGCGCTATCGAATATGTGCAGACGTGGGGCATCCAGGGGCGCTCTGAGGTGTGGGTCGGCGAGCAGTCGGGCAAGACGCAGGACCGCGGCGAGGTCGTGCCCGCCACCGATTGCGTCATTGCCTGCGCCAGCGTGGCTCCCAAGGGCAACGAGAAGGTCGTTGCCCTGACATTTGACGAGGGGCCGAGCGGCGCCACCAAGCAGATCTTGCAGGTGCTCAAGGAAAAGGGCGTCACCGCCACGTTCTTCCTTTCGGGCGATGCCGCGGAGGCCTCGCCCGCCACGGCCAAGGCAATCGTCGATGCCGGATGTGAGGTCGGCTCCAATAGCTATAGCGATGATTCGCTGAAGGGCGAGGACCGCGAGACGGTGCGCAAACAAATTTCGAAGGGCACCGATGCCATCAAATCGGCGACCGGCGTAAAGACGATGCTGCTGCGCGCCCCCTACGCCGCCTTTGACGAGCAAAACTGGATCGACTCGATGGACCTGGTGTCCGCCGTGGTCTCGTGGAATATCGACTCGGGCGACTGGCTGCTCAACGGCGCCGACGAGCAGGTCTCGACCGTGCTCGATTCGGTGACGCCGGGCAACATCGTGCTGCTTACGGATAGCGACGAGTGCGCCGAACAGACGCTCGAGGCGCTGCCGCAGATTATCGATGGCCTCGTTGCCGACGGTTACAAGATCGTGACGCTGAGCGACCTGGTCAAGACGGACACGTCGCTCAGCAAAAAGCTCACCTCGCTGACCAAGGTCACCATGCCCAAGGATGCTGTATTCCCCCAGCTCGCCGAGGACGACGAAACCACAGAGTAGATCAACCGTGTCAGTCTAGCTCTATGTCACGGATGCGTCAGCGTTTGGTATGCCTGCAATGTGCAGCGCATAAATTCGGTGCCGCAGGGCGATGCTGATGCTATAGTTACTGCGGTTAATGAGGGTCAAGAGAAAGGTTACAGGTGAAATCCAAACCTCGACCATACAGTCGATGACCCCATGCAGGTGCTTTTGCGCATGCACGGGGTGTAAGCGTCGAGCGGCGTGCCGCCCGCGCATGCGTATACATATCCAGAAGTCCCCGGACGCCGCACTCGCGGCCGCGTTCGGAGGAATAATGATGGGGAGCACCATTGAATTATCTGAGTGAGATGCTCAAATTGCCGGTCTTGGACGTCGACGGCGAAAAGCTCGGCGTGGTTAACGATTTTGGCATTGCTACCGGCGAAGTTTTTCCGCACGTGACGTCGCTCGCGTTCCGCGGCCCCGGCAAGACGCCGTTTATGATCAGCTGGCGCAAATGGGTCGATCGTATCGACGAGACGGGCGTGTATCTCAACACGTCTGCGACCAACATCCGCTTTTCCTACCTGCAGCCGACCGAGCTCCTGTTGGCGCGCGACGTGCTCAACAAGCAGATCGTCGACACACAGGGCATGAAGGTGGTGCGCGTAAACGACATCAAATTTTCCATGTCGGGCGAAAACCAGTTGCGCCTGCTGGGTGCCGAGGTCGGTGCCCGCGGTCTGCTGCGCGCCATCAGCCCCGCGCTCGAGCATATTGTCGAAGGCTTTATGAAGCACCTGGGCAAGCCGCTCAGCGAGGACATTATCGCCTGGTCCTACATGGACCTGCTCGACCGTTCGACCAAGAACATCCAGCTTTCGGTATCGCACAAGACGCTCGGCGAGCTTCATCCTGCCGATATCGCCGACATTATCGAGCAGCTCGACCCGCGCCTGCGCGCGCAGGTGTTTGCGCAGCTCGATACCGCCCAGGCCGCCGAGGCCATCTCGGAGTTCGATGACGACGAGCTCATGACCGAGATGCTCGAGGGCCTGTCCGATACGGACGCATCGTCGATGCTGGCCATGATGGACCCGGATGACGCCGCCGACCTGATCGACGAGCTCAGCTACGAGAAGGCCGAGAAGCTCCTGCGCCTGATGGGCGTCAAGGAGGAGAAGGCGATTCGTAACCTGCTGGGCTACGAGGAAAACACCGCCGGCCGTATCATGACCTCGGAGTTTGTCGCCCTGCCCGCCACGGCGACAGTCGGCGATGCCATCGAGGCGATTCGTCAGCTCGACGAGGACTTCGAGAGCGTCTACTACGTCTACACCGAGGATCCGAGCGGCATGCTGACCGGCGTGCTTTCGCTGCGCACGCTGATCGTGGCCGACCGCGACGCCACGCTGGGCCAGCTCGCCTATCGCGACCTGGTCTATGTGTCGCCCGACGAGGACCAGGAAGACGTAACGGATGAGATGACCAAGTACGACCTGGTCGCCATCCCCGTCTGCGACGAGAACCGTCACATTTTGGGTATTGTGACCTTCGACGACGCCATGGACGTTATCGCCGAGGAGCACCAGGAGGACCTGCAGATCGCCGGTATCGGCTCGGGCGACAGCGCGTCGGACGATTCGACGAACGTGCTCAGCTGGTTCGTGCATCGCCAGTACTGGGTCGTCGTGTGGGGCATCGCCTCGTGCATCATGGCGACGGTGCTGGGAACGGCGCTCGGCTCCGCGCACTTGGTGGTGTTTCCCATGTGCGCCATGCCGCTCGTGCTGTTGGCGGCGTCGCGCATGGTGTCGTTCGTCAAGAACTACTTCCTGGAGTACGACGGCCACGACGACGAGCCCAAGCCGTACCTGGGATTCTTCTTCCAGAGCACGGGCATGGGCCTGATCCTGTCGCTCGTGACTTACCTGTGCGCGCAGTTGGTGCGCACCGCCGCGTTCCCCGATGCCCCCATGTTCGAGGAGCAGCTCTTTACCGGCTGCTTTAACATCGCGGCTATCATTTGCCTGGTCAGCAACATGAGCGCCGTGATTTATCTGATGGTGCTGTTCTGGCGCGATGAGCACGACCTCAATACGTCGGGTACCGCCATGAACGTCAT
>CAKUEZ010000061.1 GCA_934646965.1 uncultured Collinsella sp.
AGGTCGTAGGTTCAAATCCTGCCCCCGCGACCAAGAACTTGCAGCTCGTCGGCCTAGCCGGCGAGCTTTTTTGTTATTCCGGGCTGTGTTTTTGACCCGGTCCTCAACTTTTCGGTCGAAAATCTCAATCTGTAACAGGTAGACCCGATTTGGGCAGCTAGATGTTACAGATCGAGACATTTGGACAGAGCGGGCCCTGCATGCCCGATCTGACGCAAGCCAACAAGATGCAAACTAGGGAACTTTACTGCGGAACTAGGGAACCTTACTGCGGAACTAGGGAACCTTACTGCGGAACTAGGGAACTTTACTGCGGAACTGGGGAATGACTGGGGTATAGTAGGGGCTGACTAATGATTCAATCGAAGGACAGCTATGTTCATAACGAATGATATCGAGTTGGTCGCTGCGGTTGAGCACATGAGGGCCGCAGGGACGGACCTTGCCGAATACGAACTCAAAACTGCGGCAGGCGGTTTTCCCAAGACGATGCCGGATTCGATTTCCGCTTTTGCTAATGGAACTGGTGGAACGATCGTTTTCGGCATCAGTGAAAAAGACGGCTTCCATTCGGTGGACATCGATGTGAAGATGATCCAGGCGCATAGCGCCCAAGCGGCGAGGGAACTCGTTGAGCCTCCCCAGATGGTCGACATCATGGTTTTGGAGTTTGAGTCGAAGCCTGTCGTTGTGGTCAATGTCCCCGAGGCTTCGCCACGAGAGAAGCCATGTTATGTCAAAAAGCTCGGTCAACGCCTTGGCTCATACATAAGAACGGGCGATGGCGACCACAAGATGTCATCTTACGAAATCGACCGATATATCGAAAATCAATATCGAAGCGCGCGCAACGATGCTGTTGTTGTTGAGGGCGCAACGATGGATGACTTTGATCAAGAATTGCTCGCAGGATGGCTCTCGCGCGTGAGGTCGACGACACTGGGCAGGTCTGCGGCTTTAAGCGATGAGGAGCTCATGGCAAATCGGCGTGTGGTTTCCCCCGACGCTGAAGGGATTTTGAGGCCAACCGTTGCAGGAATTATGGCGTTGGGTTTTAGTCCACAACGGTTTTTTCCTCGAGCTAATGTTGTGTTCACAGCCTATCCGACACCGAAAAAGGGCGAGGTGGGGAGAGCCGGGGAACGTTTTTCTGATTCGGTTGATATCGATGGGCCAATACCCATCATGGTGGTTGATGCGGTGCGGGCTGCATCACGAAACATGAGGCATGGCGCAATTGTAAAAGGCGCGTTGAGGGAAAACGTGCCGGACTATCCGTTGGCCGCAGTCCGTGAGGCCGTTGCCAACGCGTTGATGCATAGGGATTATTCTCCCGATGCGTTAGGCACCCCGGTAATGATTGACCTTTACCCCGATCGTATGGAGTTGTCCAACCCCGGCGGCTTGTTCGGCTCGTTGACGGTTGAGCGTTTGGGACAACGAGGCGCAACGGCTTCGAGGAACCAGTTTCTAGCTCGAATTCTCGAGGATGTGCCGTATTCCGATGTTGATGGCAGGGTCGGTCGTGTTGTCGAAAATCGAGGCTCGGGCTATCCGACGATTAATAGGGAACTCGAACAGGCCTTGATGCCCGCACCGATTGCTAAGAGCACTCTTGATGAGTTTGTCTTGATCATGAGGCATCGACGCATGACGGACCAGGAAGACCGCTCATACACAAAGGAAAACGTTAAGACTGCCATCCTTGGTTACATTGCCGATCGCGAGAGCGTAAGCACGTCGGAACTTGCGAAAGCGTCGGGGATGTCAGTGAAAACGGTGCGCCGATATCTGTCTGCGCTTATGGAGGAAGGAATTGTCGAGGGAATCGGGACGGCCAATAGCCCCAAGCGACGCTATCGCCTGCGTCGATAGGAACAGCTTGGAAGCTCGCCGGGCTCATAACCCGGAGGTCGTAGGTTCAAATCCTGCCCCCGCGACCAAGAACTTGCAGCTCGTCGGCCTAGCCGGCGAGCTTTTTTGTTATTCCGGGCTGTGTTTTTGACCCGGGTCTCAACCTCTCAAACAAAATCTCAATCTGTAACACCTAGACCCGGTTTTGGCGGCTATCTGTTACAGATTTAGACAAACCGGCAGACCAGCCTCCGTTTGTCTAAATCTGTAACACGAGGGGTGGATTTGGCCGAGTTACTGTTACAGATCGAGATGATTTGCTGGGTCGGCCTTAGTCGTTGGTAATCAGGAACTCATCTAGGAAGACATCGAGCAGGTCGTTCTTGCGCTGTGGCAGCCAGGCGGCGGCAATTGTCATTTCGGCCGATTTGCCCTCTATGGGAATCGCAACGACTTTGCCGTTGGTGGGAAAGGTCTGCGTCAGATATCCGGGCAGCAGCGCGTAGCCCAGGCCTGCGGCGACGCACAGCACACTTGTCTCGACGTCTTCAGACACATAGGCAATCTTGGGGTGCTCTTCTATCTTGGCAAGCGTGGCCGCAATCGCCTCCGATTCGCCGTATCCGCTGGCTCCGCGCGTGGCGTCAACAATCGGATACCCCTTAAGGTCTTCGATGCGAATCGATTGCCGGTGGGCGAGCGGGTGATCGAGCGGCACCACGGCGTGCAGTGGATAGGACCTCAGGACCTGCCACTGCATATCGGACATGCGGTATTCGTTGTAGAGCAGGTTGATGCACACGTCGATATCTTCTCGGCGCAGGGCATCGTAGAGCTCCGAGACGTTGTCGCGCATAAAACTCAGTCGCACGTTGGGGTAGCCCTGGTGAAACCCAAACAGCATGTCGGCTAGATCAGTCCGTTCGTATCCCTTTATGTAGCCGACCTTGAGCTCGCCTTCGGGCATGTCGTCTGCCGCCCGCGCGCGTCTTACGGCCTCGGTGGTTCGCCCGACAATCGCACGGGCGTCATCGAGGAACAGGGCTCCCGCCATCGTAAGCTCAACGTGATGGTTATCGCGCTCGAACAGCTGCTTTCCCACGATGCGCTCGAGCGCCGCGATCTGGTTTGAAACCGTTGCCTGCGAAACAAAGAACTCCTTGGCGACCTTCGAAAAAGAGCGCGCCTCGGCCACGGCTATAAAGTACTCCAGCTGTTTGATGCGCATGGTTCTCCATACATTAGATTTTCTTATCACGTAATGCATAGATTAGCGCAAACGCCCAGCGATTTCCCTTTTATGATTTAGGAACGGTTATTTGCGTGCGTATCGACAACACCGCAAATTTCTTTTGAAGAGAGGAATCTCGATGAAAGGCCGTAAAACCATCAAGCTTGTTCAGGCCGCCACTGGTGCCATTGTGCTCACACTCCTTATGCAGCTGATGGGGGTGTTTGGGTATGGGCAGTACACCTGGATGTGCTTTTTGCCGCTGTTGATGTTTTTTGCCTTTGGGGCCGATTTTAAGAAGATCCCCGAGATGCTGGTGAGCTATGCCGTCGGTGAGGTTTGGTGCGTGATCAACTCGCTGGTCATGGGCGTATTCGTCTCGGCCTTTGGCCCCGACAACATGGTTATGAGCAACATCGTCCCGACCATCCTTGTTATCTTTTGCATCCTGACGACTCATGAGAACCTGCTCGAAGGCAAGATCTGCTCCAATGTGCCCTGCGTCTTTATGGGTCTTGCCACATCGTTCTTCACGTTTATGCTGCAGCAGCCGATCAACTTTGGCCACCTCTTTGCGTTTTGGGCCTTTGGAATCGCGCTCGCGGTTTGCCTGGTCATGTCGGGAACGCTCGTGTGCTCGGCAATCTTTGGAAAAGAGCGCACTATTCAGGCGCTTACGCCGCTCGCTGTTCTCGAGGCGCAGCAGAACCATAAATAAGAAAACTCGATTATCAGGGGCGGGCGCCATAAGACGCATCGCCCCCTTTGTGCGTATGGCGCCAAGACCATGCGTTCGAAAACGTTGCCCAAACGCATGGTTCATCCGCACAAAGCCCGTGGACACTATGGGCAAACATCGGTGCGCCTGCACATGGTTTTGAGTCTGTTTTCGAGCGAAAGTATGGCTGTCGATACGCATGCAATTCGCATGAAGCCTGGGCTCGTTCAAGAGCCTTATAAAGGAGGATTCGCATGAAACAGTTAGAGACCGACGTCGTTGTCGTTGCCGCGGGCCTGAGCGGCCTTGCCGCAGCGGTTGCCGCAGCCGAGGCGGGTGCTCGCGTCATCGCCCTGGAGAAGGCCCCCATTACCGGCGGCGCCGCCAACATGGGCATGGGACCTGCCGCCGCTGGCTCTCCGCTCCAGAAGGCCTCGATGATCGAGGTCACGCCGGGCGAGCTCTTCCGTCGCCATATGTTCTATACGCACTACCAGGTCGATGCTCGCCTGGTGCGCGACTACTACTTTAAGTCGGGCGACACCATTGCATGGCTGCAGGACATGGGCGTGGAGTTTAACTCCGTGCGCCCGGCGTTCCGCGCTCGCGAGCGCACGCGTGCCTATTCCGACGGCGAGTACACCTGGCATGTCGTGCAGCCCGAGGACGGCTCCGAGCCCGGTCCTCGCGCGGCCACCACGATGACCAAGCGCATGACCGAGCGCGCTCAGGACCTGGGTGTCGAGTTTATGTTCGAGTGCCCGGGCACCGGCCTTATCAAGGGTGAGGATGGCGCCATTTGCGGCGTGACCGCCAAGGACAAGGACGGCGAGGAGTACCAGATCTCGTGCAAGTCCGCGATTGTCGCCACGGGCGGTTTTGGCCACAACGCCAAGCTCATCAAGGAAAAGCTCGACTTTGAGTGGGGTACCGACCTGTTCTCGTTTGCCATTCCGGGTATGGACGGCGACGGTATCAACATGTGCCACGAGGTCGGCGGCGGCCACACCCCGGTGACCATGGAGCTCATGTACCAGATCCCCGACAACATGAACCACTTCTATGTTGAGGGCGCGTTCCGTCAGCCGTGCTACTGGTGCAACCGCCTGGGCGAGCGCTTTATGCCCGAGGACGAGATCTTCAACACCACCTTTGTCGGCAATGCCATTAACCATCTTCCCGGCAAGGTCGCTTATGCCATCTTTGATTCCCGCATGCTCAAGCATTGGAAGAAGGATGGTCCGGATATCGTCAGCCACGTTCATCCGCACGATTTGTACGATGGCTTTGAGGAGCAGTGGAACCGCGACCTGGAGGCCGGCTACCCGGCGATTTGCCAGGCCGACACGCTGGAGGAGCTTGCCGAGAAGGCAGGCATCGATGTTGAGGGCCTGCTCGCCAACGTCGACGAGTACAACCAGATGTGCGACAACGGCTGGGACGACATCTTTGAGAAAGAGCGCGAGTTTATGAAGCCGCTCGAGAAGGGCCCCTTCTATTGCTGCAAGCAGTACTGCGGCGCCTACGGCACCCTGGGCGGCGTGCTCATCAACCACAAGATGGAGGTCATGACCGACGACTATGAGGTCATCCCTGGCCTGTACTGCGTTGGCACCGACGCTTGCACCATCTATGGCGACTCCTATAACTACTGCATTCCGGGTAACACCATGGGCTTCTGCCTTAACTCGGGTCGTATCGCCGGCGAAAACGCCGCCGCAGCCCTCTTTGAGGACGCGGGCGACGAGGAGTGGTCGTAACACCAAAGCTATTCGCGCCGACGGGCACCCACGCATAGGGTGCAGGCGGGGATTTGCCCTACAAGCGAGGCGCCCGGGATCGCTTTGGTCCCGGGCGCCTTTCTGGACAAGAGCACGTTCTGAGGGGAACGAATGAAGCTAACGATTAATGGAGCCGAGGTCGAGGCACGCGAGGGGCAAAATGTCCTGGAGGCTGCGCTCGACGCCGGTATTTACATCCCGCATTTGTGTAAGCACCCCGACCTTGAGGCCGTGGGTGGATGCCGCCTGTGCATGGTCGAGATTGATGGCCAAGACGAGCCGGTGTGCGCCTGCAAGACGCCGGTTGCCGAGGGAATGGTCGTAAACACGACGGGTGAGCAGGCCGAGCGCGTGCGCAAGCTGGCGATGGAACTGATCCTGGCCACGCATCCCGCCGATTGCACCGGCTGTCCCAAGTACGGCAAGTGCGAGCTGCAGTCTATGTATCAGTACCTGGGAGTTTCGCCGGCGCGCTGGCGCACCAAGAGCCGTCCGGTCGCCACGGACGAATCGAACCCGCTGATCACCCACATGTTTACCCGCTGCATTCGCTGCGGCCGCTGCGTGCGCGCCTGCCGCGAGCTGCGCGGCGTGGGCGTCCTCGACTATCAGCGCACCGAGGACGGCATTCGCATCGGCACCGACGGCAGCGTGAGTCTGCAGGAGGCCGGTTGCCGTTTTTGCGGGGCCTGCATCGAGGTGTGCCCGACGGGCTCGATCGTCGACACGCTCAATATGTTCGATGAGAACAAGTCGTATGCCGATAACGTGGTTCCCTGTCGCTCGGGCTGCCCCGCTCATGTGGATATACCGCGCTACCTGCGTCATATCCGCAACGGCGAGTACACCCGCGCCGCCGCGGTGGTGCGCGAGAAGGTTCCGTTCCCTGAGAGCCTGGGTGACATTTGCGTGCACAACTGCCAGGATGCCTGCAAGCGCAACGAGCTCAACGGCACCCCGGTTTCGGTCTGTCGCCTTAAGCGCGCCGCTGCCGTGCGCGATACGGGCGACTGGAAGGCCAACGTGCGCCATGAGCCGCTGAGCGGCAAGACGGTTGCCGTTGTGGGCGCCGGCCCCGCCGGCTTGACCGCCGCACTCTATTGCGCCGAGAAGGGCCACAAGGTTGTGGTGTTCGAGGCCAACGAGAAGGTCGGCGGCCAGATGCGCTACGGTATTCCGGCATATCGTCTGCCCGACGCCACGGTTGACGCCGAGGTCGCGACGATTTTGGAGATCGCCCAGGGTAACGATGCCGAGCCGCGCATTGAGCTGCGCTGTGGCGAGCGCGTCGCCGAGCCCCAGGCGCTTTTGGCGCAGGGCTTTGATGCCGTGCTGGTGGCGGTGGGCACCCATGACGGAACGGTGCTCCCCATGCCCGGGCACGACCTTGAGGGCGTGCTGCGCAACACCGACTTTTTGAAGGCTGCCCGCACAGGCAATGCCCCGGACCTGACGGGCAAACGCGTCGTGGTGCTGGGCGGCGGCAACGTGGCGTACGACTGCGCTCGTACCGCCGTGCGCCTGGGCGCCGCATCGGTCGATGTTGCCTGCCTTGAGGCCCAGGATGCCATGACCTCTACGCCCGAGGAGCGCGCCGAGGCCGCCGAAGAAGGCGTGGTCTTGCACGATGCCTATGCCTTTACCAGCATCAACGAGACGGAGGAAGGTTCGGGCAAGGTCGGCTCCATGACGATCCATAAGATCGAGCGCTTCTACTTTGACGAGAACCACCGTGCCGTCACCGAGCTGCTCGACGGCGGCGAGGAGACCATCGATGCCGACTGCGTGATCTTTGCCGTGGGCCAAAAGCCCGAGGGCACTGCCCAGATGGGTCTTGAACTTACGCACGGTCCGTATATCGTGGCCGACGCCGAGGGCAAGACGAGCGTTGAGGGCATTTGGTCGGCGGGTGACTGCGTGACGGGCACCAAGTCGGTGATTGCGGCAATCGCTGCGGGCCGCACGTGTGCCTCGGCCATCGACCGCGCTTTGGGCGGCGATGGCGACATCGACGAGAAGCTGACCGAGCACGATGCTCCCAAGCAGTGGATTGGGCATGCCCCCGAGGGCTTCTACGGCGATGCCGTGCAGCCCGAATTTGTCGAGGCTCAGGTACGCAAGGACAATTTCGATACGTTTGAGTGCCCCTATACCGACCATGAGGCCACATGCGAGGCGAGTCGCTGCCTGCAGTGCGATTTGCGCCTGACGATCAGCACGCCGCGCCTGTGGAACGAGTACTAGGAGAGGAGCGATAACCCATGACGATCATCAACTTTATGCCTGTGCATCGACAGGCGCCCGTGGCGCTTTGGCTCCTTAAGAAGGATGTGGCAGCTGCTGCGGAAAAAATTGCAAAGACCGGTGCCCAGGCGGTTCTGGTGCCGGCGCGCGATGAGGCTTCTTCCGCGCTCGCGGATGCGCTGGGTGATTCCTGCCGCGTGGTCGAGTGCGACCCGAGTTTGGGTTTTGTCTATACCAACGGCTCGGCCGCGGCCAAGATGCTCAAAGGCGAAAAGCCCCTGCCGTCCTGCTGCGAGGGCGAAGGCGACGACCGCTGCGTGAGCGGCTCGGAGCTGCTTGCCGCCGAAGGCAAGCACTGGGTGTGGTTTGATGGGGCCGATGAGCCCGTCGAACTCGATTGCGTTACGAGCGCAGAGTCCTTGGTTGCCGCGGCGGGTGTCGCCGATGCCAAGGCGGTGGGGATTGGGTATCCCAGCGGTTTGCTGCTGAAGCCCGATGATGCTTTGGAGTTTGAGCTGGACAGCGATTACGTGCGCGTCTATACCGCTCAAAACTGCATGGCAAAGGCGCTTTCGGACATGTGCGGGCTGTATCGCCACGAGAGCTGCGGCCGCTGTGCCTTTGGTTACGAGGGCACGCATCAGATTGCGACGATCCTTGCCGACATTTGCCGCAAGAAGGGCAAGCAGACTGACCTGGCGCTATTGCGCGACCTGTGCCCTGTGATGCAGACACAGTGCCTGTGCGAGCAGGGTCGCGTGCTGGCGCGCACGGTGCAGTCGTTCCTCGACCTGTTTGAGGGCGAGATTATGCAGCACGTCACCAAGAAGGTCTGCGCCGCCGGGGAGTGCCAGGCGTTTTTGACCTTCCACATCCTGGCCTCCAAATGCCAGGCCTGCAACAAGTGCGTCGATTCGGATGTTTGCGAGGAGGACGCGATCCTGGGAAGGCCACGCTTTATCCACGTGATCGACCAAAAGGCCTGCAGTCAATGCGGCGCCTGCCTCGACATTTGCGACAACGGCGCGATTGTCACGGCCGGGGCCGTCAAGCCTAAGTGCCCGCCCAAACCCATTCCCTTTAAGCGCAAATAGCGCGACCGCCCCTCTCGTTTTGCCCGCATTGAGTAGGGCGGGAGGGGCTTTTGTTTATCTGCACGAGGTGCCCTGCAGACTTTCGCATGAGCCTTGGTTGCCTGGACGGTGCATGCGTTTTGCGTCTGCCGTACGCTTTTTGCGAAGTACGCACGGGCAGAATCCGTGCCCAAAATGCTCTGGAGAGGAGCGACCATGTCGTTTAAAGTGATGGCGATTTGTGCCGGTAGGCACGGTGGCAACGGCGAGGCTTTGGCTAAGGAGGCTCTTTGCGCGGTGCGCGAGGCCGGCGGCGAGGTCGAGCTGATCAATCTGTTCGATTACAACATCTTGCCCTGCACCGGCTGCGAGGGCTGCACCATGCAGATGGGAAAGATGGGCGCCGGCCTGCAAAAGGAATATCACGGCTGCGTCCTTAAGAAAAAGGATGACGTCGACGCGATTATCCGCGAGCTGCAGACTTGCCAGGGCGTAATCTTCTCGGTCCCGACGTACGACCTCACGCCCAGCTCGGTCTATACCCGCTTTGCCCAGCGCTTCTTGGCCTACGAGCTTTCGTTCTTGCTTGCCATTGGCGCCGTAAAGGAGAACCCGCATACCGTGGCCGGCCTTATTTCTGTTGGCGGCTCCATGCACGACTGGCAGTCGCTTGCGCTCGAGAGCCTGCAGGCGACCATGTTTACCATGTCGATGACCGTTGTCGATCGCTATATGGCGCAGCGTGACGGCCGTCCGGGCAATACGTTTGTCTGGGGAGACGATGTGGAGTGGGGCGGACAGATCGCCCGCGCGCACAAGATGGGCGAGAACATCGTCAAGGCCATTCGCACGCCGGTTGACGAGCGCTGCTGGTTGGGCGACCCGGACGACGGCGTGTGCCCCAACTGCCACAGTTCCCTGGTGTATCCCGGCGACAAGCATTGGGACGGCGTCGAGTTTCCGTGGGAGTGCGCGGTCTGCGGCGCGGGCGGCGATATCGTGACCGACGAGCGCACTGGGCGTCCCAAGCTCAAGATTGCCGAGAACGGCCTGATTCGCGACCGCAACGACGACCATGCGCGCGCCGAGCACCTCAACGAGATCAACAAGACGCGCGACGAGTTCTTCGCCCACATGGACGAGGTTAAGCCTCTCATGGAGAAGTACGCCAAGATGACGTTCCCCACGTTGGAGATCAAGCGCGACTAGTTTTGCCCAAGCCCCGTCCAGCCTACTTGCGACAGTGCAGGTCGGCGCTGGTGCGGGGCTTTGTCCTCGGCTCCAAAAAGCCAAGGTAGATAAGGGTGCGAATCGAGAGGTGGAACAAAAAGAGGTCCTCTCCCGACGCCAAGTCGTTGCCCGTGATTTCCTTGATGCGGTTAATGCGGTAGAGCAGCGTATTTTTGTGGAGTGACAGGATTGTGGCCGTGCGCGCCGTGTTGCAACCGTGCTGCATAAAGGCAAAGAGCGTCTCGACCAGCTCGGAATCGTGCGACTGGTCGTGCTCCCAGAGCGCCCAGATTGCCGGATGGCAGTAATTCATAAGGTTGACGTGGTCGTTGCAGATGTCGAGCATCTCCATGTAGGTGTATTCGCAATAGCGGTACACGTGGGTGTCGTCGAGGATCTTGGTGAAGGTGGAGCCGTAGCGAATGGCGGCTCGTGCCTGATTAAGGTGCGCCCGCACGTCCGTTGCCTGGGAAAACTCGTTGCTGATGCCGACAAACAGGCTGTTTGCGGCGGCGACGCGCGCAAGGATTGCCTCGTCGGCGACGGGCAGTTGCGTGGAAGGCGGGCGGCTCACCAGCGCCACAAGTTCGCCTTCGTACATGGTAATGAGGCTGTGGTGCAGCAGCGGTTGCAGCTGGCCGCGGATGCTTTCCGCATCGCGCGCGTCCAGCTGGGCGTCTTTTTTGAGCAGGCATACGACATAGAGTGTGGGGAGCGGGGTAAAACCGACGAGCTGCATCCTGCGCGTGCAGGTGATAGGGTTGGGAATCTCGTCGTCCAAAAGGCGCGAGAGAAAATATGGCCCCTGTTGTGGTCCTCCCAGCGAAAGGAAACCGCCCTTTTGCAGCTCTTGAGCGAGCAGGCGGACAAAGAACTCAAAGACGTCGCGGTCGCTATCGCCAAAGGCATGATTGCGCTCGATCATCATCGCTCGGCCCAGGCAGGTGCCGTGTACCGTGATTGCAGCGGTCATGGTGTTGAGCTGGAAGATATCGTTATAGCGTGTAAGGGGGCCCGACGATCGGGCGAGCTGCTCATCTAGGCCGCAGTCGATGATATAGCGCACGCCCGCGTCCTGGAGCATGTCGCCTTCGGAGAGTTCGGCACGGGTGACGGCCGCGAAGGCAGAATCGTCGGCATCGTCAAGCTCAAAGCCGCCGCGGGCGGCGTAGCGGTAGACAGGGTCGACGACGAGCACCGGGTTGTCCATAACGTCGGAAGCCGTTTTTGTAAGGCTGCTAAGCCCCGTGTCGCCCAGGAGCGCCTCGAGCAGCGCTTGCTTTGCGGTGGACCTATCGGTGGTGCTCGGTTGCATAGATGTCCCTTCTGTCGCGTCGTTGCCACAGACGGCGCGTGACCCAATAATTATCGCAGGCTGAGCATCGTTGAGTTGTTTAAAACGGTGAGTGCGGTGGTCGTTTTCTTGAACGGGGGCGCAGCCGTCGCTGGCGCTGGGGGCTGTCTTGTTCCGCGTTGTCCCGCCGGTTTGTCTCGATCTGTAACAGTTAGGACTGGTTTTGGTCTGCAGATGTTACAGATCGAGACGAACCGGCGGGTCGGATCGCGTCTGTCTAAATCTGTAACACGAGGGACGGATTTTGCCGAGTAACTGTTACAGATCGAGATATTCGGTCGGACAGTTGCCGTTTGTCTCGATCTGTAACAGGTGGAGGTCAAAAGTCGGTCTAGGTGTTACAGATTGAGATTGTCGAGAACGGACCGAGGGGAATGTCTTGATCTGTAACAGTTAGGACTGGTTTTGGCCGGTAGATGTTACAGATTGAGACATTTGGACAGGGAGGGCCTCGTTTGTCTAAATCTGTAACAGGTAGGGACCCAAAGTCGGTCTAGATGTTACAGATTGAGACAAACAGGCAGCCGGCCCCGCCCCCATCCACCTGCCGCTACCTGCTATCCGCCGATTTCAGCTGCGGGCCCGTACCCCCATGTAATATCCTCTAGACAACTACGTGGCATCATCGCCGCCGCGCCTATAAGAGAGGAATGTCCATGACCGCACCTGCATCCAAGCTGCTCCAGCCCATTACGGTTGGCCCCCTTGAGCTCAAGAA
>CAKUEZ010000062.1 GCA_934646965.1 uncultured Collinsella sp.
ATACGGAACAGGCATTCCACGCCGGCTATCTCTGCAAACTTCATGTGGGCTTCGCTGAGCACGCCTGTAAACAGTACGTTGTCGCTCGAGGGCTTTATACCGCCGCGCTCGTCCTCCGACACGCCGGCAGAATTGGCGTTCGGGTCCGCAACGGCGTTCGTCGCCTGGCCGATGTAGGTGTACTTATACATCGGTGCGGCATTTTCGTCATCCTCCATCAGGGCGTGGACGAAATGTTCGGCCTGTCCCGTGTCAGCGCTCTCTGCATCCGCATCGAGCTCAATGCGTGTTACCGCTTGCTCCCAATCGCGTACGATCGGTACGACGTTTACGGGGGTGGCTGCAACTTCGGCGCATGCGAGCAGCTCGGCATTGGTGACGATGGTGGCCGACGCGATAAACTGCGGCACGCCGCCCGACTCGGCATTGCCGGTCGCGCCAAAGCAGGCATCCAGCGTATATGGCGTGTCTCCGCCCAGTGCCAGCTCAGAATGCTGGCGCACATACTGGTTGCCGTTGTTGACCGACATATTCCACGAATCGAGGAGCGTGGGCCACGACCCCGACCAGGCCTTGGTGGTCCACTTGAACATGACAAACTGGAGCATCACGTCGACGTCGACGTCTGCGCCCACGCGCAGTCGCGGAAGCTGGTGGCCATCCGCCTTCTCGTAGCCAATGAACAGCGTGAGGGATGCAGCACCGCGCACGGCGGACGATGCGACGCCTGCAACGCCGGCTCCAAAGGTGACGGCAAGTCCGATCTGGATGGTGAACGAGCCCGACGTGTTGGAATAGTCGAGCGAAATGTTCTTGAAAAACGCCGCGCCGCTACCGTGCGTGTGGGCGCCAACGGCGAGCGCCAGCTTTGCCAACACCCAGGGGTTGACGTTTAGGAAAAACGGCACCGGTCCCAGGGTAAACTGCTCGGTCCAATTGAGGTCGGTTCTTACCTGGAAGAGGGCCTTAATATTGCCGTATGCGGGGTCGTTGTTGTTGCCCCAGGTTTTGCCCACCCAATCGTAGGCGAGCGAGCCGTACAGCTGTGTGGCGATATCCATCGTGAACAGCAGCGTGCAATGGTGGCGAAGGAGCTTAGTGTTTCTTGGGTCGGTGCCCGAGCCAGCGCTCATGCTCTTGTACTGATTCCACTTCCCCTCCATCTCGTCGAGGTAGCGGTTTGCCTGCTTGGCGCCCGACTCGCGCGGTGACTTCTTCCAGTATTCCGGATCAGGGTTGCCCGAATCGTTCATGTAGCTGACCGGTTTGTATCCTCCGCCAAACAGCACGTATCCAGCAAACGAGAAATCGAAGAGGATCGGAAATGTGGGCATCCAACACGTGAACTTGTTGCCGCCGATGCCGGGGAACGCCGCGGGGAAATCAAACGGAGTGATCTCTTGATCCATGGTGGTGGGAATGATGGTGGTCGAGCCCGATTCCGCCTTTGCGGCCGGCGCGGTGGCGACGGCCATGGGGGAGGAGAGCGTGTAGGTTTTGCCCTGATAGTCGAGGACAAAGCGCAGCTTGCACCCTTCTTCCAGAAGGCCCGATGCCGCATCGAGGAACTTGTCTTCGAGCGTGAACGTCGCCAGATTATCCGCACCCGTTGCGCTGGCCTTGACCTGGCCAATCTGCGTGACGGTTTCGGGTGAACTGCCCACGGCGGGCATTACCTTATTGATGTGCAGCGTTGCCTGCCCGCCCTGCGGCAGGTGGGCCTGTACAGTGAAGGCGTGCGTGTCGGGCTGCGCATTCGCTGCATCGTCTTTGGGCATCGCCATGAATGTGGCGTCGGCGTACTGGATGTCCCACTCATCAAACGTGAGTTGGCGAAAGTACGGCTCACCATCGGAGAGCGGACGCGTGGGAGCGGTAATGGCGGTGCCGCCCTGGATGCGCGCGAGGGGAATCTCGACATCGCGGTAGCCTGGCATGCTGATGGAGATGCCGCCGTTAAAGTCGTACGCGTCGAGAAGCGTTGCCTCGTCCACGTAGCCTTCCGAAAGCGGGGCAACCTCAAAGATGGCTGTGCCCTCGTCATCAGTTGTGGCGGTGAGCTGCTTGCCTGCGGCATAGCGCGACGTTAGTGTGACCTGGGCACCCGTGATGGGCGTATTCTTGTTGGCGACGTCGACCACGACCACGCCGAACATGGTGCGCGAGAGAACGAGCACCTTGAAGGGGTCTTCTTCGTCGGCATAGGCTTCGGTGGGCGCGAACGGTAATATGAAGGCGTTTGCGCTTCCCGGCACGTGCGGCAACATAATGCTCGCTAGCGAGGACGCTCCGGCAACAAGTAACGAACGGCGATCAAGCATCTTGGGCTCCCATCCCGCAAATATCGGTGGAAATAATCAAATTATGCGAGAAGGTGTCCTGTCGCGGTAGTGCCGTTCGAGGGGCAAAATGTCCAAATGCGAATGCGGAAGCGCGGGAGCGCTGGGGTGCGTGTGGCGTGTTTGGCAGGCGGTCCGCTAGCGCAACATGTGGGCAACCAGCTCGGCGCGAGTTCCGATACCAAGCTTGGCATACACGCCGGACAGGCGGTTTTTAACGGTGCCTGGCGATACTTCCATATGGCGTGCGATTTCGGCGTTGGTCCATCCGCGGCAGGCGAGCATGGCCATGGTGAATTCCGTGGTGGTTAGATCGTCAGCCACATCCTCGCCCGAGTCGGGGTTGTGGATGCGTCGCCATCCGTAGCTAAAGCGGTACGTGATCTCGATGATGCGTGCGAAATCGTCGGGGTATTGCTGTTTTAGGCACGCCTCGATAAGTCCCTGCAAAAGACCATGGTGCTCGCCGATGAGCTCGATAAGGCCGTCGGGGTGCGCAATGTCCCAAGCGGCTCCGAAGTGTGCCTTTGCGGCGTCGACGTCTTTGAGACTCATGCAGGCCATGGAGGCTGACAGATGCAGGAACAGCTCCGAGATGGGGTAGCTTCCCTGTTTCATGATTAGGGCGTTTTCCGCCATGCCCAGGCTACGGCCATATTCGCCTCGTAGGTACAGGGCATGCGCCATCACGTAACTGGCGAACAGGCGCAGGCCTTCGGGCAGATGTGCCGCAAGTGGATAAAACTCTTCGGCAGAATACGGGGAAGGCAGGTGCAGCAGGACGCTTGCGGCCGAGGCGAACAGGATATGCATGGCATGGACGGCGGGCGATTCCTCGTCAGTTGGCGTATCGAGAATGCCCGCAAGGCAACGGCGGGCATCGGCGATACGGTTGAGTGACAGACTGGCATATCCGCAGATAAAGCATGCGGAATAGCGCAGTGCGGGGTCGGTGGCGTCAAGATAGGGGCGTGCCGTCTCGGCGGCGAGGGTGGCCTGCCCGCGAAAGTACAGTGCTTCTGCCGTGGCAATGGCGCGCGAATCGGTGTCGGCGATGCCAGCGACCGCGGCGTCCAGATGTCCCGGCGCAAGGGCGGTGCACATTAACGGCATGGGAACGCGCGAGCAGCCTTCGCAGTCCATCTTCCATCTCCCATCAGCTGGCAACAGTAGCAGCAATTGTACTCTTGTTGCTCGGGACCGGTATTTGTGGGTATCGTCTACGATTGTGTCAAACGTATAAAGGAAGAGTTTATCGGCGATGCTTCAAAGGTGGCTACCAAAGCCTAGATGACCTCGGGATAAATAAATATTGCCGCCCCAGCAAAAAGCTCTGCTGCAGCGATGGGAAACGAAGCTCGCTCTGCATATAATGAGGTCATATGACGGTGCGTTTGCATATGTGCGACGCATTTCCATCGAACCGAAAAGGAGCTCTGCATGGATTCCAACAAGCGTCCCGACGACATGGTGCGTATCACCACTCCCGAACTTGCCCAGGCGTTCATCGATGAGCAGGTCACCGCAATCCGTGAGCAGATCGGTGACAAGAAGGTCCTGCTGGCCCTTTCCGGCGGCGTCGACAGCTCGGTCGTCGCAGCGCTGCTCATCAAGGCTATCGGCAAGCAGCTTATCTGCGTGCATGTGAACCACGGCCTGATGCGTAAGGGCGAGAGCGAGCAGGTCGTCGACGTCTTTAAGAACCAGATGGATGCCAACCTTGTCTACGTTGACGCTACTGATCGCTTCCTGGACAAGCTCGTCGATGTGGACGAGCCCGAGGCCAAGCGCAAGATTATCGGCGCCGAGTTCATTCGCGTGTTCGAGGAGGAGGCCCGCAAGGTTGGCGACGAGGTCAGCTTCCTCGCCCAGGGCACCATCTATCCCGACATTCTGGAGTCCCAGGACGGCGTGAAGGCCCACCACAACGTGGGCGGTCTGCCCGAGGACCTGCAGTTTGAGCTCTGCGAGCCCGTCAAGCTGCTGTTCAAGGACGAGGTCCGCGTGGTCGGCCGCGAGCTCGGCCTGCCCGAGAACATGGTCGAGCGCCAGCCGTTCCCCGGCCCCGGCCTGGGTGTTCGCTGCCTGGGTGCCATCACCCGCGATCGTCTTGAGGCGCTGCGCGAGGCCGATGCCATCGTGCGCGAGGAGATCGACAAGGCCGGCCTGACCATTTGGCAGTACTTTGCCGTCGTGCCCGATTTCCGCGCTACCGGCGTGCGCGAGGGCAAGCGCGCCTACGATTGGCCCTGCATCATCCGTTGCATCAACACCGTTGACGTCATGACCGCCGAGGTACCCGAGCTCGACTGGGCGCTGCTCAAGCGCATCACCGCTCGCGTCACCGCCGAGGTCCCCGGCATCTGCCGCGTCTGCTACGACCTGACCCCCAAGCCTGTCGGCACGGTGGAGTGGGAGTAAGCTTCTGCTCTTTTGGGCGAATTGCATTGACAGAGAGGGGTCCCGCGCAAACGTGTGCGGGACCCCTCTCGTTTTACTGTTCGGTTGACGCTGTGGTCCGTTTTGGAAGGGTCGCGAGCATGGTGGTTCCGTTTTCGGAACTCGCTTCGACCTCGACCGTGCCGCCGTGCAGCGCTGCAATCTCCCAAACAAGCGCTAGCCCGAGTCCTGCGCCGCCGTATGCCCTGCTGCGGGATTTATCCAGGCGAAAGAACGGCTGGAAGATGCTCTCACGGTACTGCTTGGGTATTCCCGGGCCCTGATCCTCGACCCGCAGGAACACGTGGCTGTCGTTGTCGCAGATGGAGACGTTGACAGTCGAGCCGGGGCGGCTGTAACGGATGGCATTTTCGACCAGGTTAAACACCAACCGATAGAGGAGCGTGTCGCTTCCGATTATCAAAGCGCCTCCACTGCAATTGAGGACGATGTCTTTATGTTCGGCAAGCGGAGCGAGGTCGGTGAGGACTTCTTCGGACAGGGGGCCAAGCTCAACATCATCCTCGCAGGGAACGCTGCGGAGCTCACTCATCTCAAGCAGCACCTTGGTCATTCGCGACATCCGCTCGGTTTGTTCTTGTAGCAGGCCGAGCAACTCGGCTGTTTGAGGTTGCGATGTGGGGTGCTCGGAGACAAACAGTTCAATCTGCGCTTGCATAAGGGCGAGCGGGGTGCGCAGCTCGTGTGCGGCGTTGCCGGTAAACTGACGCTGTGCAGAGAACCCTTCGCCAAGACGGGCGATCATGTCGTTGAAAGAGGCGCTGCATCGTTGTAACTCGTCGGGCACATCTTCGCTGAGTCTGATTTCGCTTAGGTTGTCAGGCTGCACGCGCTCTACCTGGGCGGCAAAAACCCGTAGCGGCTTGAGCGCGCGGCCGCTCACAAAGTATGCCAGCACGCCGCCAAGTAGCGTGACTCCAGCCGTGATGCACCAGGCTGTCGCGCCAAAAGATTCCTGTGCGTCGTTTACAACGATCGTGACCTCGTCATCGAGGGCTGTTTTTGTTGGGTCGAACGCCTGAGGCGCATCTTCGCCGACAGCGTTAAAGGCCGAGATGTCGCTGCCGATGGCATCCATGTAGCGCATGCCCGTATAGCCGACCAAGCAGTTCGTTAGCACGCACGCCGCACACGTGAGTAGCGCCGTCATGATCGTTATGCGCCATTGCAGCGAAAGCCTGTTCATTCGCCATCCTCCATAACGTAGCCCTCTCCAATCCGATTGCGAATCGGGTCGTATCCCAAAGCGCTGCGCAACTTTTTTCGGAGCGACGAGATGTGAACGCGGGTCGCGTTGCTAAAGCTGTTCACGGTGCTATCCCAGACGTGTTCGATAAGCTCCTCTTGGCTTACCGGTCGCCCCTGATTAAGCATCAGGTATTCCAGGATTCCCGTTTCCTTGCGTGTAAGAGATAGAGCCTCGCTGTCCACGGAAGCGATGCGCGCCTTGGTGTCAAAGCGGAGTTTTCCGCAGGTTAATACTATGTCGCTTTGTGCGAAGCGCCTGAGGGTAAGGCTGCGGATTCTTGCCGCAAGTTCGTCCAGATGAAACGGCTTGGTAAGGTAATCGTTGGCGCCGGCATCGAGTCCAGCGACTTTATCGGATACTTCGCCACGCGCGGACAGAATCAGTACCTTGGTCTCGCAGTCGGTTTTCCTAAGTTCCCTGAGCACGGTCATGCCGTCGATACGGGGAAGATTGAGGTCGAGCACCACGAGGTCAAAGACTTCGACGCCCAGCAGGTCGAGTGCCTCCTGCCCATCATGGCAACAGTCGACGCTGTATGCCAGGTTTCGCAAGCTGCGTGCGATTGTGTCGCACAGTGCTCGCTCGTCTTCGACGATCAAAATATGCATAACAGGCTCCTTGCACATTCCAAATCGCGCTTAACACGGATTTTATGGTCGATATGGTCCAATGGTCGCGTAACGAAAGGAGTGGTCAGGTTGTTCAAAGCGGTAAAACCCGTGGTACAGGTCGCTTTGTTGATCGTCGGAATTGCCATGGTGTGCTTTGGCGTTATGCGTGGCGAGGCGGATGCCGTGCTGGCCAAAGCGATTAGGCTGTGCTTGGAGTGTATCGGAATTGGATAAAAGAGAAAACACTGCGTCGCATGTTTTGGCCCGATTTCGCGGATTCATTCAGGTGGCGGCGACGCTCGTCACCAACATTCACCTGCCAAACTTTGCCAAAGGCAGCATCTATCAGGGTGCGGGAAAAACAGTCTGCGTACCTGGGCTTAACTGCTATTCGTGCCCCGCGGCATCGGGTGCGTGCCCCATCGGGTCGTTCCAGTCGGTGGTGGGTTCATCCAAGTTCAACTTCTCCTACTACGTTACCGGTACGCTCATTTTGCTCGGCGTGCTGCTGGGACGCTTTGTATGCGGCTTTCTGTGCCCGTTTGGCTGGCTGCAGGAGCTGCTTCACAAGATTCCCGGCAAAAAGCTTTCGACAAAAAGACTCAAGGCGCTTACGTATATCAAATACGTTGTACTGCTATTCGCTGTGGTATTGCTGCCTGTGCTGGTGGTCAACGATGTGGGGATGGGCGATCCGTTCTTTTGCAAGTACATCTGTCCACAGGGTGTGCTCGAGGGCGCCATTCCGCTGGCGGCTGCCAATGCTGGAATCCGATCTGCACTGGGGCAGCTCTTTACCTGGAAACTTGTCGTTCTCATTGTCGTAGTGGTGCTGAGCGTTTTGTTCTATCGCCCCTTCTGCAAATGGATTTGTCCGCTCGGCGCGTTCTATGCGCTCATGAATAAGGTGTCCCTGCTGGGGATTCGGGTCGATGCATGCAAATGCGTCTCGTGCGGCAAGTGCTCAAAGGTTTGTCAGATGGACGTTGACGTGACCCGCGCACCCAATCATGCCGAATGTATCCGGTGTGGAAAGTGCATCGGGGCCTGTCCCGTCGATGCCATCAGCTATCGCTACGGCCTGGATGTGTCGGCAGAAAAGCTCCCCTTGACCGCCGATAAAAAGTAAAACAAGCTTCGACAAAACGGAGGAATGACCATGAAGCTTTCTAAGATTGCGGCCCTGTTTATGGTGCCGGTGTTGGCCTTGTGCCTGGCGGCGTGCTCGACGCCAGGCAGCGATTCGGGTGAATCTACGGGCTCGGACCCCGAGATCGCGGAGCTCGTTGCGCAGAAGCCGGCCAACGCCGATGAGGCCGCCGAGCTGTACGCGAAGCTCATGCAAAAGGAGAACGACATCCTTTCGAGTGATAACGCGCTGTGGGAAAAGGTATTCAATGCGGCAAATAAAGACTCGGCAATGATTGAGGACGGCAGCAATTACGGAGATTTCCTGCTCAAGACCATCGACGGCGCCAAGGACGAGTTTACGGCAGATGAGCTTAAGACGCTCAAGGCCGGTGCACAGCAAATCAAAGAGATTGAGGAAAAGCTCGAGAGCCTGGAAAAGAAGTTCCCCGGCTGTGGAAGCACGCCGAGTGCAGGCGAGAGCGTCGACGCTTCGACCGCTGGCATGACGGCTGGTGCCAATGCTTCGAGCGAGGCGACGAAGTTCCCCAGCTTTACGGGCAAGGACCTGGATGGCAACGACGTGAACAGCGACGAGCTGTTCTCTAAGAACAAGGTCACCGTCATGAACTTCTGGTTCACCACTTGCAAGCCGTGCGTGGGCGAGCTGGGCGATCTTGAGAAACTGAATCAGGAGCTTGCCGAGAAGGGCGGCCAGGTCGTGGGCGTCAATTCCTTTACGCTCGATGGCAACAAGGGCGAGATCGCAGATGCCAAGGACGTGCTGAGCAAGAAGGGCGTGACGTATAAGAACATCTGGTTCAAGTCGGATAGCGAGGCCGGCAAGTTTACGTCAAATCTGTTCTCGTTCCCGACAACGTATGTCATCGATCAGAATGGCAACATCGTAGGGGAGCCCATCGTGGGCGCCATCAGCTCCGCTGAGCAGCGCGCAGCACTCGACAAGCTTATCGACCAGGCGATTGCGAAGAGCGAGCAGTAAAGGCTGAGTACACGTAATGTGACAAAGGGACAGTCCCTTTGTCACATTGTCGATGTTGTGTGCGGGACGGTGCGCTGTGTGGCGTGCCGTCCCGTTCGTTTTTTTGGCGCGGTTCGTTACATTCCTCACTGGTGTCGGCAAAAAATGGGGATAGAGTAGGACAAACGCGTCGAATACGAACGGCGGGGGAGAGCGGGCGAGTGCGCCCGCGCGGGAGAGGTTGCCGTCCATGCTGGAGCTCAAAGATATCTGCAAAAGGTACGTTACGCAGTCGTTTACGCAGGTGGCGCTCGATAACGTAAGCCTTGCTTTTCGCGATAACGAGTTCGTTGCCATTTTGGGCCCTTCGGGCTCGGGCAAAACCACGATGCTCAACGTTATCGGCGGACTCGATCACTTTGATTCCGGCGACTTGCTTATCGACGGCATTTCGACCAAGGACTTCCGCGACCGCGATTGGGATGCCTATCGCAACAATCGCATCGGCTTTGTGTTCCAGAGCTATAACCTCATTCCGCATCAGACCATCTTGGAAAACGTTGAGTTGGCGCTCACGCTCACGGGCGTGGGCCATGCCGAACGCCGCCAGCGTGCGCGCAAGGCGCTCGAGGCGGTAGGTCTGGGCGAACACGTTAACAAGCGTCCGAGTCAGCTTTCGGGCGGACAGATGCAGCGCGTGGCCATTGCCCGTGCTCTGATCAACGACCCCGAGATTGTGTTGGCAGACGAGCCGACCGGCGCTCTGGACTCAACGACGTCCGTGCAGGTCATGGACTTACTCAAGGAGGTCGCGCGCGACCGCCTGGTCATCATGGTCACGCACAATCCCGAGCTGGCGTACCAATATGCCACGCGCATCGTCAACCTAGCTGACGGCAAGATTACCGACGATTCCGATCCCTTTGATGTTGCCGATGCCACGCGTCGCGAGGCCAAACCTACGCGCAAAACCTCGATGAGTTTTGTGACGGCGCTGGGCCTTTCCGCCCGAAACCTTATGACCAAAAAGGGGCGTACGGCCATGACGGCCTTTGCGGGGTCCATTGGCATTATCGGCATTGCGGCGATCCTGGCGCTCTCCAACGGCGTAAACAACTACATCCAAAAGGTCGAGGAGGATACGCTTTCGAGCTATCCGCTTACGATCTCCAAGCAGGACTACGATCTGTCGTCCATGATGGGCGGGCAGGGGACTGAGGATGACGCCACGTCTGAGGGGGAAGACTCGTCCGACAATGCAGGCAGCAAGGCTAAGGGAACTGATAAGATTCCCGTGGTCACAGCTGTAAAAGATATGTTTGCGAGCGTTAAGTCCAACGACATGACGAGCTTTAAGGCGTGGCTTGACGATGGCGGTGACGGCATCGATAAAGAGGTCAACGCCATCCAGTACGGCTATGGCGTGGTGCCGGTTGTGTACCGCGATGGCAAGGGTGACGAGAAGCCGGTGCGGTTGGTGCCCAATGCCATGACCGAGGCCATGAGCGGAGGCGCGAGCTCAGCGGCAACGGTGAGCATGGATTCCATGGGCACCTCGGTCTTTAACGAGATGATTGACGACCAGGGCTTGCTCGATAGCCAGTATGACGTCGTGGCGGGTCGTTGGCCCACGTCTGCCAATGAGGCCGTGATGGTGCTTTCGAGCCGTGGCACGGTGGGCGACTATACGCTCTACAGCATCGGCGCGCTGGATATCGATGAACTCAATAACCTGGTCAACAGCGCCATGTCTGCCGACGGCGGGGTGGAGGCGCCCGAGTCCGGTGCGGACTTTACCTACGACGATGCGCTGTCCACGACGTTTAAGGTGCTGTCGCCGGTAGATGCGTATCGCAAAAATGATGAGACCGGTATGTGGGCAGATATGTCCAGCGATGCCGACTATATGGCTGCCAAGGTTGCTGACGGTATCGATGTGCACATTGTAGGCGTGGTGCGGCCCAACGAGACGGCCAACGCCAGCGCGCTATCCCCGGGCATCGCCTATACGCATGCACTGACTCGCCAGCTTATGGAGCGTGCTGCCAATTCGCAGATTGTGCAGGAGCAGCTTGCCCATCCCGAGACAGATGTCTTTACCGGCAAAACGTTCGACGAGTTGCAGGGCGAGGCCAAGCAGGGCGTGGACCTGGGCAGCATATTCAGCGTTGACGAGGCGTCGCTCAAGAGTGCGTTCTCGTTCGATACGTCTGCGCTCTCGGGTGCGACCGGCGGTATGGATCTGTCGGGTCTTGACTTGTCCGGGTTGGATATCGACCTTTCGGGCATTGGCAAGGACATCGACTTCAGCGACATCATGGCCAAGGCGCCGACTCCCGATTTCTCGGGCGTCTTCGATGGCTTGGAGCTCACGCCAGAGCAGATGCAGCAAGTGGGGGCGCTCGCCAACCAGCTGTTCACGGGCTTTATGCAATCGGATCAGTTTAAGGCCCTGACGCCCGAGAATCTTAAGGACGCATCGAAGCTTGCCGCCGCGTTCTCGGCGTATCTTGAGAACGATGCCGCGGCGCAGCAATGCCTAGCTCAGCTCAAGGCGCTAGGCGGCGATGCCTTGGCCGAGCGCCTGCAACAGGCGATGACCGACTACGTGCAAAAGCAGTTGGCTCCGTATCTGCAGCAGGCTATGGACCAGGTGATGAAGGCGATCAGCGACCAGATTGCGACGAGTGTGTCGTCCCAGCTCAAAGCGGGCGCGGCGGGGCTCATGGGGCAAATGGCGACGCAGATGTCTTCGAGTTTTGCCAACCTGGCGAGCGCCATGCACGTGGATGCGAGTGCCTTTGCCCGTGCCATCCACTTCAACATGGACGCCGAGGACCTGAGCTCTCTCATGATGAGCTACGCCAAGTCATCGCAGCTTACCTACGACAACAACCTGACCACGCTGGGTTATGCGGACGAGGCTGACCCCATTTCGGTCAAGATTTTCCCGCGCGACTTTGAGGCAAAGGAGCGTGTGCTCGACCATATCGATGCGTATAACAAGCAGGTCAA
>CAKUEZ010000063.1 GCA_934646965.1 uncultured Collinsella sp.
CGCTCAATGAAGTTGGGCGTCGAGAGCAAGACGTCGACGAGCTCCTGAACCTCGGAGCGCAGCTGGTGGATGGTCGTGAGCGTGGAGAGCTTCTGCTCGGCCAAAATGTCGCGACGCACGCCGCCGATCACGTTGAGGCCGTAGGTCTTGCGGTGACCGGAGAGCTTCTCGGCCAGGTCCATGGACTTCTCGCGGACGCGGAAGAACTGCTGGAAGCCGGAGTCGAAGCCCGTGTAGTGAGACGCCAGGCCAATGTTGAGCAGATGAGAGTGCAGGCGCTCGACCTCGAGCATGATAGCGCGGATGTACTGGGCGCGCGGCGGGACATGGATGCCCTGGGCGCGCTCGACGGCCTCGGCATAGGCCACCGAGTGGGCGCAGCCGCAGATGCCGCAGATGCGGTCGGCGAGGAACGTCACGGCATCATAGTTCAGGCGCGTCTCGGCGACCTTCTCCATGCCGCGGTGCACGTAGAACAGACGGTAGTCGGCGTCGACGATCGTCTCGCCCTCGACGAACAGGCGGAAGTGACCGGGCTCGTCGGAGGTAATGTGCAACGGGCCCATGGGGACAAGCGTGGTCTCCTTGCCCTTGGTATCAGCCAAGAACTCGTAGTTTTCCATGTCGCTCGCGGGAGCGGGACGGAAACGGTAGTCCATGGAGTCCTTGCGCAGCGGGTACAGGCCGCTGGGCCAGTCATCGGGCAGTACCAGGCGGCGACGGTCGGGCAGACCCTCGGGGATCAGGCCGAACATGTCGCGCAGCTCGCGCTCGCCCCACACGCAGGCGGGGACGAACGGCGTCACGGACGGGAACGTCATCTTGGCGGGATCGACCTCGGTGCGCACGGTAACCCAGCCGGGGTCCTCCCCCTCCATGGAGATGACGTAGTACACGGCGTAACGGCCGCACAGGCTGCGCTCGTCGTTGCCGACAATCACAGGAATCCAGCCGTAGCGCTCGTAATACAGGTAGTGGACGGCCTCGGGCAGACGGTCCAGCTTAACGGTGATCGTCAGCTGGTCCTCACACTGCCACTCGACCTTCTCGATGCAGCCCGGAACGGCGCGGCGCAGGGCCTCGACATGGCTCTCGCAGCGGCGGGCATACACCTTGTTCTCAGTATCAGTCATTGGTTACTCCACCTCGCTCTGAGCGGTCTGGGTACCGAACACAGCGCGGTACATCGGCGCCGCATGAAGCTCCTCGGTGCTCTGCTCGAGCACGATACCGGTTGCGGCCTCGACACCGCTCACGAGCGGCGTGGGCGTGGCGATACCAAACCAAAGGATCATGACGGCCAGGATGATCTCGGGGATCAGCATGAGCGCCGGGGCCTCGTGCTTACCCATGCCCTCGGGAGCATGGCCGAACACCGACTTAAGCGCGATGCGGGTAAGCGCGGAGATGGCGACGGTAAGGCCGAGGGCCACCACGACGACAAGCCACATCGGGCCAGCGGTAACGCCGGCAACAAAGGTCAAAAACTCCGAGATGAACATGCCAAAGGGCGGGAAGGCGGCAAGGCCCAGCAGCGCCAGGATGGCGAGCGCGGCGGTAGCGGGAGCAACCTCCACGACGCCCTGGATCTTGGCCAGACTGCGCGTACCGTAGGCATGCTGGATGTTACCGGACACGCAGAAGGCAAGTGTCTTGGTAAAGCCGTGAAACACGCAGTGCAGCAGGGCCGCGGCGATACCCAGCGGGCCGCCGACACCCAGGCACAGCGCGATGACGCCCACGTTCTCCACGGAGGAGTAGGCGAAGCGGCGCTTGAGGTCGTCCTGGCGAAACATCGACAGCGCCGCCACCAGGATGGACAGCGTGCCGACGATCAGCAGCAGAAGCTGCGGGTAGTCGGCGCCCACGGCCTGGATGGTAAAGCCGTAGAAGCGCATGATCACGAGCATGGCGCACTTAAGCAGGACGCCCGATAGCAGGGCCGAGACAGGGCTCGGGGCCTGGGAGTGGGCATCGGGCAGCCACGTGTGCATGGGGAACAGGCCGGCCTTGGTGCCAAACCCGATCACGATAAACGCGAAGGCGAGGCGCATGAGCGTCGGGTCGAATTGGTCGGCATAAGGCAGAACAGACGACAGGAAAGCGGCCTCGTGGGCATTGGGAATCACGTCGGCGGCGTTGGCATAGATCAGCAGCGTGCCAAAGAGGCCAAAGGCCACGCCGGCGGTGCAGACCATGGCGTACTTCCAAGAGGCCTCGAGGGCGGTCTTGTTCTTGTAGATACCGACGAGAAACACGGTGGACAGCGTAGTTGCCTCCACGGCGGCCCAGGTGAGGATCATGTTGTTGGACAGGCATGCGAGCAGCATGGTGAACACAAACAGGCTAAACAGCGCGTAGTACTGCTTAGCACGCCCGGCGGGCATGGCGCCCTCCTCGATGTCGGCCTTGACGTAGGGCAGCGAGAACAGCCCCGTGAGAAAGCCGATAAAGCCGATGAGCAGCACAAAGATGGAGCCCAGCGAATCGAGGTGGAACCACAGGCCAAGGGCGTTGGCGGTGTTGCCGCTCACAAGGACGTCGCCGGCGGTCATAAGCGACAGCACCAGGACGGCCGCGACCGAGACCAGGTTGAGCCCGGCAAACACGCTATAGGACGTGCTCTTGGGCAAAAACGCCATGACGAGCGAGAACACCAAAGGGGTCGCGAGCAGGGCGAGAATCAACGTTTCCATGGACTACCCCCTCAGCTCGGACAGGTCGTGCGAATCGAGCGAATGGGAGTCTTCCCAAATGCGGCGCACGACGATGGACATGATGATGACGGCAAAGATGGCGTCGGTGGCGATACCGATCTCGATGATCTCGGGAGCGGTGGGCGCAAGGAGCGCCAGCGTCACGTGGCTGCCGTTTTCCATGAGGCAGTAGCCAAAGATCTGCTTCATGATGTTGCGCTGCGAGATGATGCAGGTAAGGCCCACAAAGAAGTGGGCAAAGCTGATGGCGAGCGCAGGCGTTGCGACCTCGGCCGTAGGCAGGCTGATCTGCGTCACGACGGCAAAGCAGATGGCGACCTCGACGGCGATGATGCAGATGGCCCATGCGGGCTTAATGCCGGCAGCCAGCGAAGCGTCGCTCGGCTCGCCCATCTTCTTGTACGCGCGGTTGAGAATGTACGGGACCAGGACGACCTTGGTGATAAAGGCCGAACCCGCCCACATAAGGAGCTCCTGCGCGCCGGTGGTGACACCGAGCGTGGCGAGCAGGCCCACGAGCACCAGCGACTGCACCGCATACCAGCGGATGGAGTGCTTAATGTTCTTGGAAATGACCACCATGGTGGACGTGACGATCAGAAGGCCGCCAAGGATGTTGACGATCGAATAACCCATGTCGTTCTACCTCCTAACCAATCCAGCTGGCCGAAAGCGGGCCGCTGACGATGACCATGATGATGAGCACGATGAACACGAATGCCATCGCCTTGGGGAGCGGGGCTCCCGCAGCGACCTCTTCGCTGGGCTCACCGGGCAGGCAATAGCCCATCCACTTGAGGAACCAGGCGAAGGTGGCGACGGTCTCGGCGACCATGATGCACACGAGCACCAAGATCGCGACGTTGCCGGCACCGACGGAGAAGCCGCCGGCGATGATCTGGAACTTCGAGAAGAACGTGTTCATAGGCGGCACGCCGGCAATGGCGAGTGCCGCGACACCAAAGCCCACACCCGAGATCGGGTACTTCTTTACGATGCCGCGCAGCTTGGGCAGCATACGCGTACCAAGCGTAAAGGAGAACGAACCCGCGATCAGGAAGAACAGGGTCTTGGCGAACGCATGGTTAAAGATGTGGCACACAGCGCCGTCAAAGGCGAGCTGGCTGCCAAAGACCGAAAGGCCCAGGCCAAAGAACACGTAGGAGAGCTGAGCGATCGTGGAGAAGGCCAGCAGGCGCTTCATATCCTTTTGCGGCAGGTACATGAGGAAGCCAAAGAGCATGGTGACCATGGCGTCGATAACGGCGACCCAGCCCACAATCTCGGGAACCTCACCGGCAGAGACAAGGGCGCGGGCGAACACGCACACGCCGACCTTAACCATCGAGGCGCCGTGCAGGTAGGCCGAGACAGGCGTGGGGGCCTCCATGGCCGAAGGCAGCCACATGTACATGGGAACCTGTGCGGACTTTGCCCAGGCCGCGAACAGCACGAGCAAAAGGACGATGGCCTTAAGGTTGGAGTCCAGGCCGGCAATCGCGGTGATGGCGAAGGTACCGGTGTGGGCGAACACGATAGCGGCACCCAGGTACAGGCCGAGCGCGCCGATATGCGTGATGATGAGGGCCTTCATGCCGGCCTTCTTGGCGGTGGGGCTCATGTAGTAGCTGATGAGGCCCCAAGAGCACGCGCCCGTGATCTCAAAGAACACGAGCTGGCCCAGAAGGGTCGAGCTGTACACAAGACCGGCCATGGCACCGATAAAGGTCGCGAGGTATGCATAGAAGCGACGACGCGGCGCATCGGGGTGCTCACGGTTGTTCTCGCTCATATAGGGAATCGAGTAGATCACGACGAGCAGGCCGATGCCCACAAAGGCGGGCGCGAGCAGCGTGCTCATACGGTCAAACGTAAATCCCATGACGAGGGTCTGCCCAAACGAGATCAGGGGGACCTGCGTATCGGGCATGCCGGCACCGGCGAAGTTCGCGGCGAGGGCGATGGTGCAGACCGTCGAGACGGCAGCACCCAAGACGCTGAACCACTTGGCGTACGGACGGGGGAACAGGGCGACAAGCACCGAGGCCACCATCGGGGCCGCGATAGCGACCAAGCCGAGAAGGGACAGACTGACTGCGAATGACATTGTTTCTCCCTTCTCCTACACGCCGACGACCACGAAGACAAACGCCAAAACGGCGATGCCCACGACGATCCAGGTCTGGTTGCCAAGCACCTTAAAGCGCGAGCGCGAGCAGGAGTTCTCGATCACGCCGCAGATCACAAAGTCGATCAGGCACTTCACGAGGAAGATGACGGCACCAAGGACAGCTGCGGCGCCGATGGCAGCAGGCTCGCCCCAGGGGACGAAGATCGCGCAGAACCAGGCGACGACAAGGACCTGCTTCATGGACATGGCGAGCTTGGCCATGGCAAGCGACGGGCCGGAAAGCTCGGCAAGCGGGCCCTCCTGAAGCTCCTGCTCGGCCTCGGCCTGGTCAAACGGCAGCTTGCCCAGCTCCATATAGCAGGCAACGGCAAAGGCGATACCGGCAAGGATCACGGCGACCGGCGCATCGACGGCACCCGTCATGATGTGCTGGCCCATGGTGGCGATGTCGGTAGAGCCGCATACAAGGGCTGCGGCGAACAGCGCCAGCAGCATGGACGGCTCGATGAGCACGCTCATGAGCAGCTCGCGGACACCACCGATGCCGGCGTAGGCATTGGAGGAATCGACGCCGCAGAGGGCGAAGAAGAAGCGGGCGAGCGCCAGGCTGTACATGATGGTGATGGCGTCACCAAAGACCGGAATGGGGCTTTGTGCCGTAAAGAGCGGCAGGCCCATGGCAAGCATAAAGGCGACGGCGAAGAACAGCGGCGGCATGATGCGAAGCGCGAAGCTCGCATCTTCGCTTTGGGACTCGGGGCGCGCAAAGAGCTTTGCGATGTCGCGGTAGTCCTGCATGATGCTGGGGCCGCGACGGTTGTGCATCTTGGCGCGGATCACGCGACCGAGACCGGAGAAGAACGGCGCGACGGCCATGACGACCACGCCCTGCAGAACGGCAAGTACGATGTTGTTCATGCTCTCCCCTCCTTAACCCATTTTGACGGCAAGCACGAGGAACACCACGAGCGCCGCGACGATGTAGCAGATATAGATGCTGTAGTTGCCACCCTCGAGCTTGGTCGCGAGGTCGGCGAGCTTCTCGACGCCCTTATGCGGGGCATCGACGAGAACCTTGTCGGGCACGGGCTCGACAGCCTCGGCCACACCGGTGAGCTTCTGGAAGAAGTGCGCGATGGACCAGCAGACGGCCGTGCAGCGGTCACGCAGCGTGTAGAGCGGCTGCATAAACCAGGAAACCTCGGAAGCGAAGGTGGTGGCCACGACGGGCATATGCTCGTTGGGAGCATAGCCGCATGCCCACGGCTGGGACTTCTGCACCTTACCGACCGTCTTGAGCTTGCGGAAACCGCAGGCAAGGCCGACGAGCACCACGAGCGCGATGGCGATCGCGGGCGTGGAGGTGGCAGCGCCGGAGTACTGGTTCATAAGCTCCATGCCCTCGGCGGCAAACACGCCACCGTACGGATGCAGCACGGACGCGGCGACATCGACGAGGACGGGCGCGATCACGGGAGCGCCAATGCCCAGCACAACGCAGATTGCAGCGAGCAGGCCCTGCGCAAACACCATGGGAGCGGGGACCTCCTTGGCGTTGGCCGCGGCCTCGGAACGAGGAGCGGATGCAAAGGAGACGCCGTAGGCCTTGACGAAGCACGTGACGGCGAGCGCACCGGTAATGGCCAGCGCGACGGCGGCGAACACGGCCACGATCATGACGGCCTTGTCACCCTGCATAGCCGCATTAAAGAGCGACTGGTAGGTAAACCACTCGGAAACAAAGCCGTTGAAGGGCGGAATAGCCGAGATGGCGAGTGCGCCGATAAGGAAGCAGATGGCCGTTGCCGGCATACGGCGGAACAGACCGCCCATCTTTTCCATGTTGCGCGTGCCCGTCGAGTACAGCAGCGCGCCGGCACCCAAGAACAGCTCGCCCTTAAACATGGCGTGGTTAAACGTGTGGTAGAGGGCGGCCATCAGGGCCAGGACGGCGACACCGACCGAGTCGAGCGCCATGGCGGCCATGGAGGCGCCCACACCGAGCAGGATGATGCCGATGTTCTCGACGGAGTGGTAGGCCAGCAGGCGCTTAATGTCATGCTCCTGCAGAGCGAAGGCAACGCCGAGGACCGACGAGATCGCGCCGAAGACCATGACCATGAGGCCCCACCAGACCTGAACGCCCGAGGCGGAGAGCAGGTCGAGACCCACCTTGAGAATGCCGAAGATACCGATCTTGATCATGCCGCCGGACATGAGGGCCGACACGTTGGACGGCGCCTCGGGATGTGCCTTGGGCAGCCAGCCGTGCAGCGGGATGATACCTGCCTTGGCACCAAAGCCAAAGAAGGCGAGCACGAAGCACACGGATGCGACCGCGGGGCTAAACTGCGTAGCGCGGAAATCCGCAAAGGCAAACGAGCCGCCGGCGAAGTTGGTCATGGTGAGGAAGCTCGCCATGATGAGCACAAAGCCCACGTGCGCGATCACAAAGTAGAGCCAACCGCCGTGGATGGAGTTCTCGTTCTCCTCGATCACGACCAGGAAGTACGAGGTCAGCGACATGAGCTCAAAGGCGACCAAGAACCAAAACACGTTGTCGGCGGTGATGACGAGCATCATGGACGCCACGAAGGTGTTAAAGAAGAAGCCGGCGCGGCCCTTTTTGCCCGGGTACTCATCAAAGTAGTTGAGACCGTAGATCGAACCGGCAAACGCGAGCACCGAGATGAGCGCCACGAACAGGCCGGACAGCTGATTGAGCAGCAGCTGGAAATGCGCGAACGGGAAGAAGACGATCGTGTCGACCGACGTGACGTCGCCGAGCACGGCCTGAATGCCGGCCACAAAGGAGAGCGCCGCGGCGACGGCGCCGATAAGGCAGCCGGCGGTCTTGGCGGCGTTGTCGGCCTTGATCAGCAGAACCGAGGCGAGCGCACCGATGCACGAGACGGCAAGCGATGCGATAAACAGCGTCATGCTATCCATTGTTTACGCTCCCTTCTGCTTTCTCGGACAAGCCCTGGGCCACAGCCGCCACGTCGACAGACGGACCGTTCTCGATCGAACGCAGGCGCTTGGCCTCATCGAGCTCGCGATCGGCCGCGCCGCCCATGACGGTAAGCGCCTTGGTGGGGCAAGCCGCCACGCAGTGGGGGCCATCAGGGTCGAAGGCACACAGGTCGCACTTGACGGCGCAGGTGTACTGACCGGGCGCCCACGTGAGCAGGCTGCTCAGGGACTTAGGATACGAAGGTGTCGGGTCGCACATGCCTGCGACACCGGCGATGGACGTGCCATCGGGGTGGATGGCACCGAAGGGGCACGCGATGGCGCACAGCCTGCACCCGATGCACTCCTGCTCCTTGACGTGGATGCGGTCGCCATCGTGCTCGATGGCGTTCACCGGGCAAACCTCGGCGCAGGGGGCACCCTCGCAATGGTGGCAGGCAAGGGCGGCCGAAATGCCGCCGGTCTTCACGAGCGCCAGACGCGGCGTGTCCTGAAGACCCTGCATCCGGTGGGCGTCGGCACAGGCGGACTGGCATGTTCCGCAGCCGATGCACCTCTCCGGGTTGATGTCGATGAAGCGGTTCATCCCCACTTCCTTTCAAAATAACGGGCCGGGCTCCCGAACGTACGGGACGCCCGGCCCAAAAAGCCAACGAAAACGGGACTACACGATTTGGTTCACGTGCGTCTCGTCGTCGAACTTGGCGGCGCCGGGCTCAACGTCCTGGGGAGCGGCGGCGTCCACCAGAGCCTGCTTGAGCTCGGTGTACTGACGCTCGACCTCGCCCTCGGCCCACACCTGGTCGGCGATTGGATCGACCTGGCAGGCGGAGAACTTGTCCTCGGGCGTGTGCGAAACCGGGTCGACCTTGTGTATGGTCAGCTCGTTGCACTTGCCGATCCACCACTGGTAGGTCATATAGACCGTGCCCTTGTTGATGCGGTCGCTCACGTCGGCGCGGCTGTATACCTGACCGCGGCGGCTGTGAATCGAGACGATGTCGCCGTTCTTGATGCCGCGCGCCTGGGCGTCCGCGGGATTCATGCGGACAAAGCCGGGCTCGTCGGCGAGCAGCGCCAGCGTCTTGCAGTTGCCGGTCATCGAACGGCAGCTGTAGTGGCCGACCTCGCGGACGGTGCACAGGATGAGCGGGTACTCATCGTCGGGAAGCTCGGAGGGCGCCTCCCAGTCGTGCGCCATCAGGTTGGCGCGGCCGTCCTTGGTGGTGAACTTGCCACCAGCGAACATGTCGGCCGTGCCGTGGTCGTTCACATCGGTGCTCTTGACCGGCCACTGGGCGTAGCCGCCCTCGGGAGCCATCTTCTCGTAGGTCGCGCCCACAAAGTTGGGGCACAGGCTAATGCACTCGTTCCAGATCTGCTCGGTGTTGTCGTAGTGCATGGGATAGCCCATACGCGTGGACAGGTCCGCGAAGATCTCCCAGTCGTGACGGCACTCGCCCTTGGGCGGAACGGCCGCGTCAAAGTGCTGGAAGCTACGGTCAGAAGCGGTAAAGACACCCTCGTGCTCGCCCCAAGAGGTAGCGGGCAGGATGACGTCGGCGAGCATGGTCGTCTGCGTCATAAAGATGTCCTGGCAAATGAACAGATCCAGCTCGGAGAGCGTCTTGCGCATACCGGCCGAATCGGGCTCGGTCTGCACCGGGTCCTCGCCGTAGTTGTAGAAGCAGTGCACCTTGCCCTCGTCGACCAGGTGACCCAGGTCGGTGAGCTTGTAGCCCTCCTCCAAGGGGAGCTTTTCCTCGGGCACGCCCCAAGCCTTGGCAAACTTGGCGCGCACGGCGGGGTCGGTGACTTTTTGGTAGCCAGGGTACAGGTTGGGCAGCATGCCCATATCGCAGGAGCCCTGAACGTTGTTCTGGCCACGCACGGGCGCGAGGCCGGAGTTGGGTTTGCCGATCTGGCCGGCAATGCAGGCGATGGAGGCGATGGTGTGCACCGTCTTCAGATTCTGCTTCTGCTGACACACGCCCATGCCCCAGCCAATGATGGCAGAGGGCTTCGCCGTGGCGTACATCTCGGCAGCTTGGTGGATCAACGCGGGCTCGACACCCGTGATGTCCTGTACGGATTCGGGAGTGTAGTTCTTGATGGTCTCCCACCACTCGTCAAAGCCGTTCGTGTGCTCGGCGACGAATTGCTTGTCGTAGAGGCCATCGTTGACCAAGCAGTTGGCAAAGGCGTTGAGGAACGCCACGTTGCAACCGTTCTTGATCGGAAGGTAGATGTCGGCGATACGCGCGGTTTCGATATGGCGCGGGTCGGCGACGATGATCTTGCAACCCTTTTCTTTGGCTCGCACGATACGCCTTGCGACGATCGGGTGCGAATCGGCAGGGTTATAGCCGAAGAGGAATATGCAGCCCGCATCCTCCATACCGGGGATGGAGCAAGACATGCAACCTGAACCAACCGTGTCCATCAGACCGAGGACAGTAGGGCCGTGTCAAGTACGGGCGCAGTTGTCCACGCTGTGGGTGCCGATGCACGCACGCGTAAACTTCTGCATGACGTAATTCGCCTCATTGCCGCCGCCTCGCGAAGAGCCGGTGGTCATGACGGCGTTAGGACCATATTCGTCAATTATGGCCTGCATCTTTGATGCGGTGAAATCCAGTGCCTCGTCCCAGCTCACACGCTCCAGATCCGCGCCCTTGGTGCGACGGATCATCGGGTGCAGCACGCGGGGAGTCAAGATCTTGGTGTCGTTGATGAAGTCGTAGCCGCTCATGCCTTTCAGGCACAGCTCGCCCTGATTGGTGATGCCGTTGAGCGGTTCGGTACCCACGACCTGGCCGTTTTGAACCAGGAGGTTAAACTGGCAACCGGCGCCGCAATACGGGCAGATCACTTTATGCTTCTCCATGACACCCTCCTTCCTTTCGGTACTACCGATTATTCGGTACTTATTTGACAATCGTTGGGCTTGTTGGCAGGCCGTTTACGCCTCGTTTTCGATCGTGGCGCGGGCGCGCTCGGCGGTCAGCTCCGCCAGACGCTCCTCGTCCACCAAGGAAAGGCCCTTGGTCGGGCAGGCCTCGGCACATGCCGGGCCACCGGGACGGTCCACGCACAAGTCGCACTTGAGCACAAAGCTCTTGGTCTGCGACCCCACGCGCACATCGCCCATCAAGACGGGGACCTGTGTGGTCGCCACGCTCACGGCGCCAAAGGGGCAAGCCATGACACAGCTCTTGCAGCCGATGCAGTTGTCCTCGTTCACACCGATGCGATGGTTCTTTGGATCAAAGAACAGCGCGCCCGTGGGGCATGCCTTGGCGCACGGAGCGTCCTCGCAGTGATGGCAGGCCACCGGTGCGGAAATCTCGTAGGTGCGCGTCACGCGTAGGCGCGGTGCGGCGATGTTGCCGGGGATGTCGTGCGCCTCGATGCACGCCGCCATACAGGTTTGACACCCAATGCAGCGCGAAGAATCGGCGACGACTCGTTTATTGCCCATATTGTTCACTCCCTCCTGAATCCCTTGCTGGAGAGGTTCTGCCGACGTTGCCCCAGGCCGCCCGTGGCCTGGCATCGGTAAATCGAGTGCCCGCGGCGAAACAGGCAATCGACGGAATTTCTCCAACGGTATACACATTGAATATACGCAGTTGCCACGGGCGAACTTGGGCATAAGCCCTGCAATACGGGTGTATTGCAATGGTTTTGGCAGGTCGGGATTATTCTCGGTGGGCTATAAAGGCGAGTGTATTACACGCGTAGACATGTGAGATTTTCGCGCTCAACTTTTGAGGATGTACTACGCTTGTAGTAATGTTCACACTCATTAACTTGAGTTAAATAAAGTGGTGGATATAAGATAGTCAAATGAAAGCACAGGGCGAATTTGACCATCCGTGTTGCACTAGATAAGGGGGCTAGCGATGTCATCGACTCAAAAACGAGC
>CAKUEZ010000064.1 GCA_934646965.1 uncultured Collinsella sp.
ACGTCCATGCAGCCGCGGCTCACCCAGTGGAGCAGGCGCTCCTTGAGCTGCGCGGGGCAGTCGATGGAGACGCAGCGGTAAGCGACCTCGCCGTCCTCGTGGACCACGGGGCTGCCGCACACGGGGCAGACCTTGGGCATGTGCCAGTCGACCGAATCGGCCGGGCGTTTGTCGAGCACCGGACCCACGACCTCGGGAATGACGTCGCCCGCTTTGTGCACGATGATGGTGTCGCCCTCGCGCACGTTCTTGCGGCGGATTTCGTCAATGTTGTGCAGCGTGGCGCGGGCGATGGTGGAGCCGGCGACCGTCACCGGGTCGAACTCCGCGACCGGCGTGAGCACACCGGTGCGGCCCACCTGGATGCGAATCTCGCGCAGGATAGTCTGCTTCTCCTCGGGCGGGAACTTAAAGGCGATGGCCCAGCGCGGTGCGCGGGCGGTAAAGCCCAGGTCGAGTTGCTGCTGGAAGCTGTCGACCTTTACGACCACGCCGTCGATGTCGTAATCCAGATCGCCACGATGCTCGAGTGCCTGGGCGCAGAACTCGTGCACCTCGGCCGGCGTGGCGCAGCGGGCCACGTTGGGGTTGACGCTAAAGCCGGCGCTGCGTAGCCAGTCGAGGAACTCGCGCTGGCTGTGGACGTGCAGCGGATCGGTATCGGCGATGGCATAGATAAAGGTGGCAAGATCGCGGCGCGCCGTGACTTTGGGGTCCTTCTGACGCAGACTGCCGGCGGCGGCGTTGCGCGGGTTGGCGAAGGGGTCGCGACCCTCGGCATCGGCCTCTTCATTCAGACGAACAAAGCTGCCCTTGGGCATGTAGACCTCACCGCGCACCTCGATGGCGCGCTCACGGTCGGCGCCCATGTGGGCAAGCGCCGGCTCGGACAGGTGCATGGGCACGTCCTTGATGGTGCGCACGTTGAGTGACACGTCCTCGCCCGTGGTGCCGTCGCCGCGCGTGGCTGCGCGCACGAAGGTGCCATTCTGGTAGGTAAGCGCCACGCCCAAGCCGTCGATCTTGAGCTCGCAGGTATAGGTGACACTGCCGGCACCGAGCGCATCCTCGGTGCGCTGGAGCCATGCGTCGAGTTCGTCCAGGTCCATGGCGTCGTCCATGGAATACATGCGCGCCATGTGCGTGACCGGTGTAAACTGCTCGCTCACGTAGCCGCCCACGCGCTGGGTATAGCTGTCCGGAGTTACGAGGTCGGGATAGTTTGCCTCGATTTCCCGCAGCTCAACGAGCATTTTGTCGAAGGCGGCGTCCGTGATCTCGGGCGCGTCCAGCATGTAATAGCGATAGGCATGGTAGTCGAGCTCGTGGCGCAGCTCTGCCGCGCGCGCTGCCGCCTGGGCGCGGGCATCGGTCGGTGCGGCGGCACCCGCGCTCGCGGGCGTTTCGGTATCGATGTCCACGCCGTCACCAAACAGGCTCGATTGCTCCATAGCGGCACTCCTTCGCTCGATTTCAAACGGATACAAGAGTACCACCGGTCGCGATGGGGCCGAATAGTGGTCTCAAACCGCACCGAATCGGCAACCGTCGGACCGGGGTGGACAGTTAGTTCAGATACGTATAAATCTGCGAACCGAATCGAGCTCAAATGGCGCCATTTCACCCCATTTGGTCGTCCCGGAGCGGCACGATCGGCTTATTTCTCCTTCCGAGCACCCATCAGAGCCCCATTTCCATCCCAAAACCGCTCAAGACGCATCCCAAGCTGACCCAGATTTATACGTATCTGAACTAACTGTCCAGACCTTTCCAAGGGCAGCGGGCTCCACATGCCAAATTATGCGACTCGGCTGATAGTAGTTAATATTTTATATTGTGTTTGCAATATATTTTGGTATTATCAGCGTGAGGTGATTGAAATGAAGAATCAGTCCAAACGCTTACTGACCATCCTCGTCCCCCTTGTCCTTATAGCGGCCGCTTTGCTCGGCTTTTTCTGGAAGGACATTCCCTTTTCCAAGGACCTTTCCTTGCGAGGTGAGGTCGTTGCTGCCTATCACCCTTCCGCCAGCGGAGCGAGTGAAGGTCGTTTCGTTATCGCAAGCGAGCAATTCCAATCCGCACCGCTGCACCTCAACTTCAAAATCGACTCAACCATTCCCATCAAGGATCAAAATGGCAAGAAGGCCGATGTCGGAGCCATCAAAGAAGGCGTCTCCGTTGATGTGATCTGCACCGTCAACACCAGCAGCGATTCCGACCCAACGAAGCTGCCCGCTCTCATAACGCCAACTGCCATCACGATTACGCAAAAGGAATAACAACGTCAGAGGCATACGATTGGCTGCGGCATTGCCGCAGCCTTTTTGGGGTTAATTATGGAAAGCACTGTTAAGCAAAGCCGTTTTACCAACGCAATGCTGCTCGCCACCCTGTTGCTCGCAACAATCATGGCGGCCTTCTCAGCGTTCAGCGTTGCCAACGAGGCGCGGGAGGTGCTCTTTGCGCCCACTCCCCTCTATATAAACGGCGAGCTAAACGGCGAGCCCATTCCGAGCACCGTCGTTACCGAGTTTACCATTCGCGACGTTCTGGTCCTTGCCCTTTCGGTTGTATGCCTGGTCATTTATCTGCACTTCTGCCTTGACATCGTCAACACTCAGTCGATATTCACGCGAAAACAATGCCGGCGACTTCTGATTGTGGGACTTCTACTGCTCATTTCTTCAGTTGTCTCGATTACCTTCGACAGCCTGTGTACCGCTCAACTCCCCAACGACGTCAGCACGAGCGCAATTGGAATCTTTGGCTTTAACGCTTGGACACTCGTTCTTGCTTTGTTTGCGCTATCCCTTTCGGCTATCTTTGAGTACGGACGGCTCTTGCAGTCGGACGTTGACGCCATTATTTAGAAGGAGGGCAGCATGCCAATCGTCATGAGACTCGATCGCGTCATGGCGGATCGCAAAATGTCCTCTCAAGAACTTGCCGACATTATCGGCATCTCGCCCGTTAACGTTTCGCGCATTAAAACGGGGCGGCTCAAGGGCATTCGCTTTTCGACGTTGACCGCGATGTGCGAGGCACTTCACTGCAAACCTGGCGACATCATCGACTGGCTGTCGGACGAAGAGTACATCGAGGCATTTGGGAGCCTGCCAAGCGAAGATGACTAATCAAAATGATCAACTTTCCTCCGTCTCTAACGGATCAATAAGAAAAGAGGGGCTGTCCCGCGCATGGCGGGGCAGCCCCTCTGGCTTCGATGTGTGTGAAACGGCTCGCTAGAACCCCTGGCCGTAACCCTGACCCTGGCCCTGGCCCTGCTGGCCCAGCAGCTCCTCCAGGTACTGGCGCAGCTGCTCATCGGTAATACCGCCGTTGCTGGTGTCAGTCGAGCTGTCGTCCTGCTGCTGGTTCTGCAACTCCTCATCGGAACCCAGCTCGACGGTGACCTTCTTCTCTTCCTTGCCGCGCACGAGCGTGATCTCGACCTTCTCGCCCACCTCGTGGCTACGCAGTGCGATGATCAGGCCATCGGCACTCGTGATCTCGTCATCGCCCAGCTTGGTGATGACGTCGCCCTCCTGGATGCCGGCCTTGGCAGCAGGACCGTCCTCGACAACGCTCGCCACATACGCGCCGCTATCGGTGCTCAGCTTGTTGGTGCGGGCGTTGAGCGCATTGACGCTCGAGAGCGTGGCGCCCAGGTACGGATGAACCGGCGTCTTGCCGTCGATGATCTGGTCGGCGATGTTCTTGGCATAGTTGATCGGAATGGCAAAGCCAACGCCCGAGCTGGAGCCCGAATAGCTCTCGATGAGTGAGTTGATACCCACGAGCTCGCCGTTGTCGTTGACGAGCGCGCCGCCGGAGTTGCCCGGGTTGATGGCGGCATCGGTCTGGATCATGTTGGCATAAATGGTGTTGCCGCTGGTAGAGCTCATGGCCGTGGAGCGATACAGCGCCGACACGATACCGGTGGAGACAGACTGCTCGTTGCCGAACGGCGAACCGATCGCCATAACCCACTCGCCCACGTTGAGCTTGGAGGAGTCACCGATCTCGATCGGGGTGAGCTTGGAGGAGTCAGCGTCCTTGAGCTTAATGACGGCAAGGTCGCTCGAGGCATCGTTGCCCACGAACTCGGCCTCGTAGGTGGTGCCGTCGTCCATAGTCACCACGTACTGGTCGTAGCTGTCGACCACGTGGTTGTTGGTGAGGATGTGGCCCTCGGTATCGAGCACCACGCCCGAACCAACGCTGCCCGAGCTGTCCGACTCGTCGGCAGACTGCGAAAGCGAACTGCCCGGGTTGCCGCTCGAAGTAGCGGTAATGGAAACCACGGAGGGCAGCGCCTTGGCAGAGACAGCCTCGGCCAGCGTAGTGTCCTCGGAGTCGATCGTGATCTTTTGCGTCGACGAACCCGAAGCGCCCGCCGTCACGGCGTTCTTGCCGCCGCCGATATCGAGCGTGCCACTCATAATGAGCGCGATGACCAGCAGGGCGCCGCAGGCACAACCGGCGAGTGCCGTAATAAAGATCGGCAGCTTTTTAGTCTTAGTCTTGACCACCGTGTGCTTGTTCACGACCTGCTGGCTGCCCAGAGGCTTGCCGGTCTGCGTGTCGTAGGCCTGCACATAGGGAATGTTGTTGCCACCGGCAGGCGTCGACTCCACCTGCACGCGCGGCTGCTGCTGGGTCTCACCGGCGTTGCCCGCATCCTGGGGACGCTGGGAATCGTACTCGCTCATAGCTGCGATCCTTTCGTCTAATAACCAAAGGCCCGCCAAACATGTGGCGGGCCATCATTGTTCACGTTGAGTTGTACCCCAATATGCGGGCGCACGTGTATGAGAACGCAATCTTTTAGGAAGGCTTAAGTTCTGTTGCAAACCCGAAAGGTACCCGCACCTGTGGCAAAACCACCACAAAGGTACCTGTCCCCTTTGTGGTGGAAATCTAGTCCTTAAACAGATAGCCCACGCCGCGGACGGTGGTGATGTGCGCTGCGATCTGCGGACCCACCTTGGAGCGAATGCGTCGGATGTGCACGTCGACGGTACGCGTGCCGCCGCAGTACTCAAAGCCCCACACGCGGTGCAGCAGCACTTCGCGGCTGTAGGCGCGGTTGGGGTGCGTCGCCAAAAAGCTCAGCAGCGAGTACTCCATCAGTGTCAGATCGATGGGCTCATCGTCGAGCGTCACCTGATAGGTAGCCAGGTTGATCTCGAGGTTATCGATGTTGAGCACATCGTCGGCGGTGACGGTCTCCTCCTCGCCCATCAGGCGCTGCGCACGAGCCTTGAGCTCGTTGGGCGTCGCCGTGGGGCATACGAAGTCGGCGTGGGCGTGATTCGGCAGGCGCAGGGTGCCGAGCGCCTCGTCGTCGACGATCACCAGCATGGGAACGCCGCCGCGATCGTCGAGCCACTTGGCGATCTGATCGATGCGGTCGCTGCGGATGCCATCAGAATCGAGGATAAGCAGGTCAAAGTCGTGCGCCGCAGTCGGCGAATCGGGGGTGGCCAGGCTCACCTCGACACCCAGGGTGGTCGTCAGGCTGCGGGCAAACTCGTGGAAGCGCGTCGTGCGCGCCATGAACAGGGCACTCTTTTCGGACATATCGGCCTCCAAAGAAATAAGCTCAATCGTACTGGGACAAGCCAGCGCGATTAGGAGTTCGCCAAGTAGTGCTTGATCTCCCACTGGGTGATCGTGGACTCAAACTTATGCCACTCGTCGCGCTTCTTTTTGAGGAAGAAGCTGTGGATGTGCTCGCCGAGGGCATCCTTCATAAACTGCGAGTCCTCAAACACGTCGAGCGCCTCTTTGAGCGAGCGCGGCAGCGGCGCGTAGCCGGCCTCGAGCATCTGACGGTCGGTGAGCTTGAGCGTCTCGGCCGTGGCCTCGGGCGGAAGCTCCAGCTTGCGCTCGATGCCGTCGAGACCAGCAGCCAGCGTAACGGTGTTGACCAGGTACGGGTTGGCCATGGGATCGGGACTGCGCAGCTCGATGCGCGTGGACAGCTGCTTGCCGGGCTTGTAGACCGGGATGCGGACCATGCTCGCGCGGTTGCGCAGGCCCCACGTGGCGTACTGCGGCACGGAGTCGCCGCCGGTGGTGATGCGCTTGTACGAGTTGACGGTGGGGTTGGTGATGGCGCTGATCTCGCGCGCGTGCGCCAGAATGCCGGCCATGTAGTGCTTGGCGACGTCGGAGAGATGGTACTTCTCGTCGTCCTCGCCCCAAAAGACGTTGTTGCCGTCGTGATCGAACAGCGACTGGTGCAGGAACATGGCGCTGCCATCCTCGCCCGCCAGCGGCTTGGGCATAAAGGAGGCGTGGCAGCCGCTCTCGTAGGCCTGCTGCTTAATGATGAGCTTGGCCGTGGTGATGGCGTCGGACATGCTCAGGGCCTCGGCGTGGCGCAGGCTCATGCCGTGCTGCGAGCGGCCGGCGGCGTGGAAGGTGTACTCCACGGGCACGGACATCTTCTCAAGCGTGAGGACCGTGTTGCGGCGAAGATCGCGGGCGGCGTCGCTCACCGAAAGGTCGAAGTAGCCCACGTTGTCGAGCGGCTCGGGCGTGTGCTCGTCGGGGAAGTAGTAATACTCCAGCTCGGCACCAACGTTGAGCAGGTAGCCGGCCTTCTCGGCCTTGTGGAACATGCGGCGCAGGGCATCGCGCGGGTCGCCGGCGAAAGGTTTGCGATCGGGAGTGCACACGTCGCAGAACACGCGGGCGACGCCGTTGTGGCTCGGGCGCCACGGCAGGATCTGGAAGGTCGAGGCGTCGGGGAACGCGAGCATGTCGGCTTCCTCGGGCGTGGCAAAGCCCTCGATGGCCGAGCCGTCAAAGCCAATGCCCTCCTCAAAAGCGACCTCGAGGTCCTCGGGGCTGATGGCAAAGTTCTTGAGGCGACCGAGAATGTCGACAAACCACAGACGCACAAAGCGGATGTCGCGCTGCTCTACAGAGCGGAGTACGTAATCGATGTTCTGCTGGTTCATGTCGCTCCCCTTTCTTTCGGGCGGGTTTCGACTGTTCTATATCGCAGATACTATCGCAGAAAAATGTTTCCGCAGGGTTAAAGCGTGTCAGGCGCTCAAAAAACGTGCGAGGGCGGGCGAGTGCGGGTCGGTGACTTAGCGCGAAGTGGAGGCTCGGGACTCGATGTGGCCGGGGATCTCGATGCGCTTGGGCGCGAGCCTTGCGGCCTCGCCCACCGTGGTGGTGACGACGTCGATGCGCTCGGACAGACGCTCGACCACGCGCTCGGCAATCGCCAGGGTGTCCTGCGCGGCTGTAGTCACGCCGCCAAAGAGTACGTGGTTCCAAGGGTAGTCGTCGAACGTTGCGATCTTAAGACCCGCCGGCAGCGAGGGGCCGAGCTGGGCCAGTGCCTCGGTCAGGCGCAAGAAGACCAAGCCGTTGACGGCGATAAGGCCAAGCTTTTTACCCGCGTAATCGCGGATGGTCTCGTCCAGGCGACTGATGCCCTCGGCGCCACCGTCGGCCAGGGTGACAACCTCGCCGGCAAGTCCGCGGCGCGAGAGCTCGTCGGTAAAAGCCTCGGCGCGCTCGCGGCGGACGGGGCTGTCGTCGCTTGCCTCGGTGAGCAGGCACAGGCGCTCGCTACCCGCGGCAGCCAGGGCGTCGACCAGGCCGGCGACGAGCTCGCGGTTGTTAGACGTCACCAGATCGATGCCGCCGTCCTCGATGTCGCGGTCGAGCAGCACGACCGGCAAGCGTCCCGCAGCCGCGGCGATCGCCCCATCGTTGCCGCCGCAGGTGTTGACGACCAAGCCGTCCACGCCCGCATCGATGAGCCTGGTGAGCGACTCGGCCTCCTTGGCGGGGTCGTTGCCGCTGATGGCCGTCATGAGCGAGCAGCCGCGCGCGGCGGCGCTGGCGGAAAGACCCTCGAGCATGGCGCTCGAGAACGGGTTGGCGATGTCGGCCAGGATCACGCCGATGAGGTTGGTTCGCGAGCTACGAAGGTTGCGCGCGGCGGCACGGGGACGATAGCCGGTGCGCTCGATGACCTCGGCGATGCGGGCACGGGTCTCCTCAGTCATCTGCCCGGGACGGTTGTTGAGATAGCGCGAAACGGTGGCCGGGCTCACGCCCGCCTCGGCGGCAATGTCTTTGATTCTCATCTGCGCCATGGCGCACCCCGTTTCCCACGTGTCGGCAATCTTAGCCATTTTAGGCATTTTTTTAAAAATCTCGCTTGCAAAACGCTGTAGGTGAGTATACTACAACTCGAAACGAAACCGATTTCGTAAACCGATTTCGGTAAGCGTTGGCACGGAGGTGCAAAGATGCACCCTACCGTCTTGGCACCTCCGTGCCAACGCCATATCAAAGGTGTACGCACAAACAAGAAGGAGCTACGCGACCATGGGTAAAACGGTTCTTACCTTCGGCGAGATCATGATGAGGCTCTCGCCCAAAGATCACCTGCGTATTGAGCAGGCCACCGAGTTCGACGTCCGCTACGGCGGCGCCGAGGCCAACACCGCGCTTTCCCTGGCCTACCAGGGCGACAAGGCCGCTTACGTTTCCGTCGTTCCGGCCAACCGCCTGGGCGAGTGCGCCCTGCGTTCGCTGAAGGTCTACGATGTCGACACCACGCGCGTCGTTCGCCAGGGCGACCGCCTTGGTTCCTATGTGTTTGAGGTTGGTGCCTCGCAGCGCGGCAACGGTTGCGTCTACGACCGCAAGTACTCCGCCATCAACATGGCCAAGCGCGACGTCTTTGACTGGGACGAGATCCTCAAGGGCATCGACGTCTTCTACTTCTCCGGCGTGACGCCCGCCGTCTCCGACGAGATGGCCGCTGCCTGCAAGGATGCCCTCACCGCTTGCCGCGCCAAGGGCATCGCTACCGTGTGCGACGTTAACTATCGCGGCAAGATGTGGTCGCCCGAGAAGTCGCAGGCAACCATGAAGGAGCTCCTGCCGCTCGTCGACATCTGCATCGCCAACGATGAGGATGCACCTGCCGGCCTTGGCATGACCTGCGTCTCCGGCTCCCTTGCCCACGGCATCGAGGAGCGCGACACCTACGTCGAGATGGCCCGTCAGATTTGCGCCGAGTACGGCTGCAAGAAGGTCGCCTCGGTCGTCCGCAACATCTCCTGCGTCGAGCGCTCCATCTGGATGGGCATGCTCTACGACGCCGAGAGCGGTGAGCACTGGTTCTCCCCTGCCCATGACGTGCACGTGCTCGAGGGCGTTGCCGCCGGCGACGCTTTCAACGCCGGCCTCGTCCATGCCCTCATCAACGACTTCGACCCGCAGGACGCCGTCAACTACGCCATCGCGGCCTCGATCCTCAAGCTCACCATCAAGGGCGATTCCAACCTGGTAACCGCTGACGAGATCGCTGCCGTGGCCAACGCCGCCGACGGTGGCACCCGCGTCGCCCGTTAATTCGTTCCCCATTCCGCGGGCTGCAGGTTTTTAGACCCATACCCCCTGCAGCCCGCTCCCCGATTCCTCCGGTCGGGCAAAACCACCAGTCCCATTCCGGTTTTGCCTGGCATTTCCTACACGACTGGCCGAGTAGCCGGCTTTGGAATTGCTTGTGACCCCAAGCAGTGCCTCCGATAACCATCCCAAAGCCGGCTAAGGCCAATCCACCCTTAGCAATTACGCGCCCATGCGCGCCGCACATCGAAAGGAACATCATGTTCGATCAGTTCTACACCACGCTTGAGTCCCTGGGCATCGTGCCGGTCGTCGTGCTCGACAAGGTCGAAGACGCCGCTCCGCTCGCCCACGCCCTTATGGCCGCCGGCATGAAGTCCGCCGAGGTCACCTTCCGCACCGCTTGCGCCGCCGAGTGCATCGCCGCCATGGCCGAGGCCGAGCCCGAGATGTGCGTGGGTGCCGGCACCGTCCTGACCGTAGAGCAGGTTGAGCAGGCCCGCGCCGCCGGCGCCAAGTTCATCGTCTCCCCGGGCTACAACGAGGCTGTCGTCAAGCACTGCATCGACATCGACCTGCCCGTGCTGCCCGGCACCGTGACTCCCTCCGAGGTCACCGCTGCCGTCAACCTGGGCCTCAAGGTCACCAAGTTCTTCCCCGCAGCTCAGTACGGCGGTCTTAACACCATCAAGGCACTCGCCGCTCCGTTTGTCGGTCACCGCTTTATGCCCACCGGCGGCGTGAGCACCGCAAACGTCGAGGAGTACCTGAGCTCCTCCGCCATCATCGCCTGCGGTGGCACTTGGATGGTCAAGCCGGCCCTGTTCGCCGACGGCGATTTCTCCAAGGTCGAGCAGATCGCGCGCGAGGCCATGGACGTCGTCAAGAAGGTCCGCGGCTAGTAAGTAGCTCTCTATCGTGGGGGGCGCGACCTAGACCGCGTCCCCTTTTTTTGAAGCGGCTCGGAAGCGTGCCGTTTCCGTCACGGACAAGAACCGAAACCGTCTTGTATGCTGATAGAACGTGACGGAAGCGACACGCCTTCGAGCCGCTTCGCTCACTCGATCGATCTTTTGGGCGCTTGCCCGCCCTCCAAGCGAACTGCCTCAACATAATCCAGAACACCAAAAAGCTGCGGTGCCATCTGGAGGAATCGACCCCTGCTTCCGGTCAGTTCCTCCAAACGGCACCGCATTTTTATCTGAGCCGCGAACATCCCCATAAGTTGCGGTGAAATAGGGACTGTTCAGGCGTTTTACCAGCCTAAACAGTCCCTATTTCACCGCAACTTATGGAGGGGATAGATTAGATTGTCGAGTCCTTGGGCAGTTCAAAGTAATCGGGATGCAGGGCGATAACTGGGCCCTGCTCCTCGGGCATTAGATGCAGGTGCGTCTGCGCCAGATAGCTCGCCGCATCGGTGTCGCCTTCCTTAATGGCCTCGAGGATTCGGCGGTGTTGCCGACGAATCGGCTCCCAGTCCAGATCCTGCGACACCGCACGCAGCCAGTTGTAGCGCTCAAAATGCGTGTTGATGCTCTTCATCCAATCCCACAGCATGTGGCGACCGGCAATCTCAAAGCACGTCTCGTGGAACAGGTTGTCCAGGTCAAAGAAGCGACGCGTCTCGCTGTGGTCGAGCGACTCTGACTCGGCAAGAATCTGCTCAAGCCGGTGCTTTTGCTCGGGCGTGGCAGCCGAGCAGCATTTGATCAGCACGCTTCTCTCGAGCTTTTCGCGCAAAAAGCAGGCGTTCTCGGCACGCTCCATGCTGATCTTTGAAACATAGGTACCGCTCTTGGGGCGCGTTTCCACCAGCTCCTGCTCGCGCAGGCGTACAAAGGACTCGCGGATGGGCGTGCGACCGATCCCCGTCTCCTTTTCCAGACCAATCGCCGAAAGGCGCGTGCCGGGCTTGAGCTCGGCATAGATGATCTTGGAGCGCAATGCGTTGTATGCCTGGTCTTGCAGACTCTGATAATGCTGGTGCTGTTCCATAAAGCCCTCGG
>CAKUEZ010000065.1 GCA_934646965.1 uncultured Collinsella sp.
GGGCCTTGGCCCAATCTCGATCATCCAAGGGGATGTCTTTTTGGTCATTGTTCTTTAGGGAACGGTCAATCGCATAGAACCATGAAGACGGCCGTCCAACGGCCGTGGTTTGTTGCGCCGTTCCGCCTCCGTCATCTGCCACATCTGCACCTGATTGGAAAGAACAATGCAATCCCAGGAATCTCAATCCTTCCCAAAAGCCAGCAGCTTCGACACGGCACTCGTGCGCTCTAAGATTATGGGGCCCAATCCCCTCAAGCTCTGCGAAGAGCTGCTTCACGGTACACGTATCCCCCGCGGTGCCCGCGTCTGCGACCTTGGATCGGGCACCGGCATCACCAGCGCCCTGCTTGCCCGCGAATACGGGCTTGACACGTACGCTGTCGATCTGTGGAGCGACCCCGAGGAGAACCGCGCGTTCTTTGATTCGCTCGGCATTTCGCGCGACACGATTCATCCCGTTCAGGCGGACGCCTCGCAAGGCTTGCCATTTGAGCGCGACTTTTTTGATGCGGTCGTGAGCATCGACTCGTACAACTATTACGGGCGCGACCCGCATTATCTGGGCGAGCGCTTGCTCCCCTACGTTAAGCGCGGGGGCATGCTTTACCTGAGCATCCCTGGCATGGTCCGCGACTGCCACGACAATCTGCCCGGTTGCCTGCTCAAATCCTGGACGCCCGAGCAACTCGATTACATGCACGACATAGCCTGGTGGCGCGCCATGATCGAGCCGACCACCGGCGTCAAGATTGTCTCGATGCAACCCATGCTCTGCACCAACGAGGCATGGGCAGACTGGCTCGTCTGCAACAACGAGTACGCAGCGGGCGACCGCGCTGCCGTTGAAGCCGGCGCGCTCAAATACCTCAACACCATCGCCATCGTGCTGAGGAAGCTCTAAATAACAGCCGCGCGAGACCGTAGACATACGGCCTCGCGCGGCTTCTTTCTTAATAACTTTTGGAGCAGCGGCCTAGCTGCGATTACATCCTCACACCGGGCTTGGGATGTTTGTACTGACCATGGGAGGCCGTGCGCTTACCGCGCGAGATGGCAAACTTGGGACAACAGTGCAGGCAACGGAGGCAGGCGGCACACTCCGGCTTTGTCCAAACGGGAAGCCCGTCACGCATCTCAATTGCCGACATGGGGCAGCGCTTGGCGCAGAGGCCGCAACCGATGCATAGATCGGCATCGACGGCAAACTTGCACGTCTGCTGCATGCGCGGCAGCCCAATTGCGTGATACGCGCTCGATGCAAACAGGGGCACGCGATGGCGCATCATGTTGCCCGTGCGCCGTACCCGCACCGCCTCGATCACGGCATCAATCTGCACCTCGGCAGCTTTATTGATGCTCTCGACCTTTTGAGGATCAGACAAGTCGAAAACAGGCGTCCAGGTATCGGGCATCTTGACGCTCATCGCCGCATCCAGCTCGAGCCCACGCTCGCGCAGCAGATCGCGGGCAAACTTAGCCGATTGCCCGGTCGTCGACCCATACGTTGAGACGTAGAACGTATAAGGTTGCCCGCCGTCCTTTGCGCCAGCGGCAATCGACAGGTCGGCAGTCTTCAAAAACTCGATCATTGGCGTCGGCAAGCCCCAGGCATACACCGGGGCAACAAATCCAAGCTGACAGGGCCCTCCCGCCAAGGCAAGACGAAGGGACTCGGCATCAAAGCGCTCAATCGACATGACCTTATCGCCCGTTGCCGCTGCAACACGGCGCGCCACATGCTCGCTGTTTCCCGTCGCACTAAAGTACAGAATCATTTCTTATCCCCCGAGCATTGTGCCGCGATAAAGCCGCGCTACTTGCGCAGCGGCTTGGGCAGCGGAATGCCGGCGGCGATGGCGGCGGCGATGATCATGCAGACGATGCCCTTGAGCGGGAAGCACATGAGCAGCAGGCCCACGACCATAACGGGCTGGCGCATGACGGCGCCCATCGTCGAGGCGGTGCAGACGGCAACGCAAAAGACCGGATCGACGCCGGTGAGGATGGCAAGGCCGTAGCCCAGGCTTACGCCCGAGAAGATCACGGGGAAGAAATGACCGCCACGCCAGCCCATGTTGATGAGGGCGGGAGTCAGCATAGCCTTGACCAGACCGGTTGCGATGAGCACGCCGGCGGGGATGGTCAGGTAGGTTTCCATGAGAACATCGGCCTGCGTTTCGCCGGCAAACATGGTGTAGGGCAGAACCGTGCCACAAGCCGCAAGCACCAGACCAGCCAGCATGGCCTTAACGACAGGGCGCTCCCCTATGATATGGGCCAGAGCCTCGCTCGCGTGCTCCGAGACAAAGTACAGCCAGCCGCAGACCGTGCCGATCAGCGCAAGAGGAATGAGCCATGCGAGCTCCAGGTTGCCCACCTCGGCAGCCTCGAACCTGGGCATACCCATGCCGCCGCCCACAAGCTGTCCGAGCAGCAGGTAGGTGCCCAAACCGCCAGCGATCGCGATACCGTAGACCACGGTCTTCTGTGCCTTGGGCAGCTTGATGGTAATCTCGTCAGACGCGGAGTCCTCGTCGCCATCGGCGCTGCCAGCGAGCGGGGCCACAAAGCCAAAGACGGGCGCGGTAAAGAGCGCCGTCAGGGCAGCTTGAGTGCCCAGCAGCGTGAGCTCCCTAAACTCGGCGCCAAAGCGGCGCATGCGGTCGCCGACCCAACTGCACAGGCCTGCGATAACGCCGGTCAGTCCGGCCTCCGGTCCAATACTTCCGCCAAACAGCAACGGCAGCAATGCCGCGAGCGACAGCTTGCCCAGGTTGTCGTACGGGTAGCGCCCGTCTTGCTTGACCTTGGCCATCACCTGGTTGAGGTCGTCGGTCTTGGTGCCCGTCACCTTTTCGTACAGACCGATCAGCAGGCCGCCCAGCAGGCAGACGAAAAACGGGTACGGTAAAAAGCCGAACGGGCCGCTCGCGAGCTCGGGCGAAGCGGCGCCCAGCATGTGCGGGATCTCGGTCCACAGATAGTCGATGCCGTGCTCCATCGCAAAGAAAAACAACCAGACTGCGGCACCTGCGAATGCGCCGGTCACAGCCACGCTGAGGAGGAACAGTGCACGGTTTTTAGGCTTGGCAAGGTTATCCATCGGGACCTCCCGTGGTCAAAGTCGACAAAGATACGTTTAATTGTAAGACGGGCACAATGTGGGTAGACCAACTATCTACGCCGCAAACAGCGCTATTGGGCGCCGCACATGCTGCAGGCCAGGGCCTAGCTGCCGATAATCGATGCAATCTCACGCAGGTCATCGGCAAAGTAGATGCCTTGTTGGCGCTGCAGGCTCGATAGGCCTTTGTCGATCATATGCTCGAGCAGCAACTTCAGATCGTTGTAGTAGCCATCCAGGTTGTACAAAATGCACGGCGCGCTCAGATGCCCCAACGACACGGCCGACATGACCTCGGCAATCTCCTCGAGCGTGCCCGTGCCTCCCGGGAAGGCGATGAACGCATCACCGAGTTCGATCATCTTTGCCTTACGCTCGGCCATGTCGCTCGTCACGATGAGGTCGTCAATGCCGTCGTGTTGGAACTCCGCCTCGATAAAAAAGCTCGGCTCCACGCCCGTCACGTGGCCGCCGGCATCGAGCACGCTATCAGCAAGCGCCCCCATCAGGCCCGACTTGGACCCGCCGTATACCAGTGCGTGGCCGTTGGCGCCGATCCACGTGCCGAGCTCTCGTACTGCAGGCAGAAACGCCGGGGCGTTGCCGACGCTCGCGCCCAGGTATACCGTGATATTCAATATTCAGTCCCCCTCGTCGTGACGCGCGACGCCCGTTCTAACGTTGGCGCCGGCGATATTCGCGCACACGGCGCGACAGATCGGCGAGCTCGTCGCGGTCGAGCTCTTCCAAATGCTCAAGATCGTCCATAAAGCGCGCCATGGTGTCTTTTTGGCGCATCTTGATGAGCGTATTGCAGTAGTTCACCGCCACGCCCGTGAGCATAGCGATGTAGAAAATGCTGATGACACTCAAGATGACGGTGATAGCACGAGCGACCGGCGTTTCTGCCGGGATATCGCCAAAACCGATCGTCGAGACGGTCTCAAAGCTAAACCAAAGGCCGTCGCCAAACGTAAGGGTCGTGGGCTCGGACAGCCAAACGGCAGTTGAGCACAGCAGGTAGAAGACGAGGAACAGGCCCGTGATACGCACGAAGCCCGCCTGGCGCAACACATCGGCCAGCGTCCTGAGCTTTTTCATCGCGACCCCTTCCGCGAGCAATCAATCACATTCGCTCGGTATTGTCCCACGCCTCCCTCGCAAACGGAACTAGTCATCGGGGACGTTCTTAAACGACTAGTCATTCAAGAACGTCCCCAATGACTATATCTGCTGGTTGGCCGTTTGACGGTATGTGGGCAAACGGGGCACCTGAGCTGGTATCCTTACGTGGTATTGTCTCGATTCGTTAGGATTGCCCGTGAAGCCTTTCGCCGTCCTTCGTTCAACTATATATCGCGCCCTGGCCATCGTGCTTGCCGTACTTACCGTACTGAGCGCCGCCATGCCCGCCCCCGTCTATGCCGACGACTCTGATCAGCAGGTCAAAACGGTGCGCGTCGGCTGGCTTGTCAGCAACGAGGGGTTCCAAGACGGCAACCCGGGCGAGCGCCTCTCGGGCTGGGGCTACGAGTATCTGCAAACCCTCTCGTACTACACCCCCGGCTGGCAATACGAATACGTCTCCGGCACCTTCACCGAGCTCATGGATATGCTCGAGGCGGGCGAGATCGACCTGATGCCCAACATCTCGTACTCCGAGGAGCGCGCGCAAAAGCTGCTCTATTCCTCCAACCCCGAGGGCACCGAGCGCTACTACATCTACGCTAAGCCCGATCGCGACGATCTTTCCAAAGGCGACCCTCAGGCACTCCAGGGCCTTACCATCGGCTGCAGCCCCGGCGTCATGCAGACGATCGTCGGCCAGCAGTGGCTTGCCAGCGAGGGCATCGCCTGCACCTATAAAGAAATGCCTGGTGGTGGCGACCTCTTTGCGGCGCTGGCAAACGACGAGGTCGACGCCATCATCATGAACGACACCATCTCGTCGCCCAGCGCCTCCCCCATGTTCTACGTTGGGTCAAGTGACTACTATTTCGCCGTTCCCAAAAGCCGTCCCGACCTCATGGACGACATCAATGCCGCCATGGCGGCAATCACCCGATTCAACCCCCGCTACAATGACGAGGTCAAAGCAAATTACTCGGCCCAAAACAGCGGGTCATCATCACTTGACGGTGCCGAGACCTCCTGGCTCAAAGCAAACGGCAACACCATCACGCTCGGCTATCTTACAAACCAGCTCCCCTACTGCACGCAAAATGACGACGGCGAAATGGAGGGGTCGCTTGCCTCGCTCGCGACGACGTTGCACGACAAGTTTGGCATTAACGTTAAAACAGTCGCCATCGCAGACACCAAACAAATGATCAAAGCCCTTTCAGAAGGCACCATCGATGTCGCCCTGCCATTCTTTCGCGACTACTGGCTTGCCGAACAGGAAGAAGTCGTCCAGTCAAACTCGATGGGAACGGTTTTCCTGACTGCCATTCACAGCAGCAGCGACCTAAGCAAGGACCTCAAGAGCATCGCTTGCACAAAGGGCGCTATCGTCAACCGCTTTGAGCTCGAGAACCTGTTCCCCGACGCGACGGTAACCGAGTGCCCAAGCGGCAGTGAGGCGCTCAAGGCCCTCAATAAGGGGCAGGCCAGTTGCATCATTGTCCCCAGCACGCGTCTGGAAACCATCCGCGACACCTACGACATCGAAGATTTCGAAACGCAGGAACTCACCAACACAGCAGAGCTATCGTGCTTGATTTCGCGCGGCAATCCCCAGCTTTTAGGAATCATCAATAAGGGTATCGTCAATGCCGGCGAATCGCTTTCCGCGAACAGCTATTCCTCCGCATCGTATTCTGCGCAAGAATCGGACACGCTCCGGTTTCTCTACCGTAACCGCACCGCTATTGCCACCGTTATCATCTGCATTTTGCTGACCGGCATCGCCATCCTTGTCTGGTCGCTCAAACGCGCTCGAACAGAACAGCAAAAAGCCGACGCCGCCAACGCGGCCAAGACCGCGTTCCTCACGCGCATGAGCCACGACATCCGCACACCGCTCAACGGCATCTTGGGCCTTATCGAAATTGAAGAACTAAAAGAGGGCGATATACAGGTCGCCCGTGAAAGCCGCGCTAAAGCGCGTGTTGCTGCCAACCACCTGCTCTCGCTGATCAACGACATCCTCGAGATGGGCAAAATCGAAGACCGCAAGATGACCCTCGAGCACGAGTCGTTCAACCTCAAAGAGCTCTGTGACGACGCGCTGGTACTGTGCAGACTCCGCGCATCGGACCGCGGCATTACGCTGCTCAACACCAGCGAGCCCTATGCCGTCGACCAGATCATGATCGGCAGCCCCACCCATATCCGCCGAATCATCATCAACCTGCTCGACAACAGCATCAAATACAACAAGCACGGTGGCACCGTCACCTTCTCTTCCACCGTCAAGCCGCTCGACAACGGGCGCGCACTCTTTTGCTTTACTGTCGAAGACACCGGCATTGGCATGACGCCCGAGTTTCTAAAGCACATTTACGAGCCGTTTGCCCAGGAGGGCAATGACGCCCGCAGCAAGTTCCAGGGAACCGGCATGGGCATGCCCATTGTCAAATCGCTTATCGACATGATGGGCGGCACCATCGAGATCTCAAGCGAACTCGGCGTGGGCAGCACGTTCAATGTCCAGATTCCGCTCGATATCGACAAGAACCCTCAGGCCCACATAAAGCTAGTTGAGGCAACGCCCAACTGCTCGCTCGCCGGCATGAGTGTCCTGCTCGCCGAAGACAACGACCTGAATGCCGAAATTGCCCAGACGCTGCTGGAATCCGAGGACGTCGCGGTAACCCGCGCGGCCAACGGCGACGAGGTTGTCGACCTGTACCTGTCGCATCCCGCCGGCAGCTTCGACGCCATCCTCATGGACATCATGATGCCCGGCATGGACGGCTACGAGGCAACGCGCGTGATTCGCCTGAGTGGCAAGCCCGATGCCGCCGACATCCCCATCATCGCGCTGACCGCCAACGCCTTTGCCGAGGACGCCAAGGCAGCGCGCGACGCCGGCATGAGCGCTCATCTGCCCAAGCCGCTCGATTTTGACAAGCTCAAAAACATTCTCGCCCGCATCAAGCAACACGGTCCCAGTTCGCTATAGTCTCTCCCCAAGAACCATGCCCGATTGGAAAGGAATCCCGCGATGTTTAGGCCCCTACGTCGAAAGAAGCGCGCTATTACCGACGAGGCAGCGCGCGAGCTGCTCGCCACCTGCAAGCGCGGCGTCTTTGCCGTCAACGGCGACGATGGCTACCCGTATGCCATTCCCGTCAACTACTTCTTTGATGCCGAGCACGACAAGATTTACTTCCACGGCAGCAAGGTCGGCCACAAGGTCGACGCTCTCAAGCGTGACGACAAAGTCTGTTTTACCGTCTACGGCAACGACTGGTACAAGGACGACGATTGGGCGCCCTACGTGCAGAGCACCGTTGTCTTTGGCCGTTGCCGCCTAGCGAATGACAACCCCGCATTTATCGAGGACAAGGTCCGTGAGTTCGCGCTCAAGTACTACCCCTCCGCCGAAGAAGTCGAGGAAGAAATCGCCAAGGACATCAAGGGCGTTCAGCTGTACGAAATTACGATTGAGCATCTCTGCGGCAAGCAGATTCACGAAAAGTAAACCCCGAAGCAGGCTCTCGCAAATAGCAATACGCCCCGGTCCCAACCGACGTTGGGACCGGGCCGTATCTTTACGATGCGTCGGCGGCGATGTGGGCAAGCGCCTCAACGAGCTCTTGCGAGCTCACGGGCTTGCTCAGATGCGCGTTCATGCCCGCCTCGCGCGAGAGCCTGCGATCGTCCGCGAAAGCATTAGCGCTTACCGCGATAATCGGCGTGGTCATCGCATCCTCGCGATTGAGCGCTCGGATTTGGCGCGTGGCCTCGAGGCCATCGATGCCGGGCATCATGATGTCCATGAGCACTACGTCGTACTCATACGGCGCGCTCGCAGCAAACGTCTCGACGGCAGACTCGCCATCCTTGGCATGCGTCACAATGGCACCGGCACGATCGAGCGTAAACTGCGCGATCTCGGCATTCAGGTCGTTGTCCTCGACCAGCAAAACACGCAGGCCCCGGAGCGCACCACCGTCGTCCACATTTACGCGAACGACCTGAGGCACCTCGGAACGGTCGCATTTCTCAAACGGCAGGCGAATGGTAAAGGTCGTCCCCTGCCCCAAGGTGCTCGTAAAGCTCATGGTTCCACCCATAAGCTCGACCAGCTGCTTGGCAATAGAGGCACCCAGGCCGGTTCCCGACGAAGCGCCTTCCACCTGCTGCTCCTCACGGCTGAACGGCTCATAGAGGTGCTGTTGGAACTCCTCGCTCATGCCGATACCGTTATCGGCAATCATGTACTCATAGACGGGGACGCCGTCCACCGGCTCCACCTCGCGGCACACCAGGCGAACGAAACCGCCTTGTCGGTTGTACTTGACGGCATTGCCGGCAATATTGACCAGCAAGCGCTTGAGGTGCGTCACGCTTACTCGGGCATAGGGATGGTCCAGAGCGTGCTTGTCGCAGATGATGGTTACAAAACGTTCCTCGGCCTGGCGCTCCAGAATATCGCGCACCTCGCGGTTGAGGGTCACCAAGTTTGCGGGCACAAGATCAAGGTCGACCTGACCGCTCTCCAGACGACTCATATCGAGCGCTTCGTTCGCAAGGTCGAGCAGCAACCCAGAAGCCGTCCAGATCTTTGAGCGGCACTCGGTCTGCTTTTGCAGATCGTCTGCATGAGCGTCTCCCACCTCGACCATGCCGCGGATGCCGTTAATGGGCGTGCGCAGGTCGTGGCTCATGCGACGCAGGAACTCTGTCTTTGCCGAGTTGGCGGACGAGGCCTCGCGCGCCGCTTCGGCCAGCTTATCGCCGTAGTCTCGCTCCTGCTGCAGCAAATCCGTCAAGCGTCGACGGTCCGCGCGGCGGCGCACCAGCACAACGGCAGTTATGGCACCGCCATAGAGCACCAGTACGCAAGCGACAACCGCAGCGACGACCTCAAAGAGGCTCTGCGCCGAGGCATACGTATACACGTAAAACTTACGCGCCTTGCCGTATGTGCCCAGATACCACTCGCCGTCGGCATTAACCAGCTGAACTTTGCCGGCCAGGCAGCGCTCCTTAATACCGTCGACAATGATGGCATCCGTCGCAGGTAGATCAAACACGCCCAATATGGTGGGCTCAACGACGTTAGTCGCAACGACCTTGCCATCGTTTTCGATCACGATATCGCCATCATCGATGGTCTCGTACCCGTCGAGCAAACTCTGTAGCTTGAGCGTATTGCTCGTGACCGCCTTGGCGCTTTGGTGCCTTACCGCGACAACAATGCCGTCGCCATCTTGCCGGGCAACGCAGCCAATATCTGCAACCGAATCATCCGCGAGCGTGATGCGGGCGGTGTAGGACTTAAGCGGATAGACTGCCACCTCCAGCACGGGAGCTTCTTTGAGATACGCCGCGAGCGCCTCGTAACTCACCTCATCCGTCGAAGACTCTGTCACCAGGTTGCCCGACGCGTCCATCACAATCAGTGCGCTCACGTTGAACTGGTCAGTATATTGCTCCAGCGTGGCACCATCCGCCGAGCCGTCGCGCTCCATGTCGCGCGCCGCCTCGCCGGCGATCTCCATAACGCGAATCAGATTTTTTGTCGCGTAGGCGCTGTTGAATGCATCGTAGGAAAGGCTCTGCGTTGCCACGTAGTCGACAACGTCCGCAAAGCGCTTCTCGGCCTGAGCAGTCGTATAGCCATAACTTGCCATACCGGCAACGACCGAAAGCGCTATTCCCACCAGGGCGACAAGCGGCCACATCCATGCCGCACGATTGCCCTGCTTCCCTGCAACGTGATCAGGCATATCGATCATGACAGCCCCTCCACGTTCAAGAATGGCGAAGGGTCGTCAAAGTACTTGGACACCAGGCGCTCCATGGTGCCGTCGGTAAGCATCTCTTGGTAAGCGTGCGTGAGCTTGACGTCGATCCCGCGCGTGTCGTTGATGTCGAAGGCAGTACCCAGGCCGACCTCGAGCAGCGGCTCATTCAGGATGCGATATGTCACGCCATAGTCTTTCTCGTAGGTGAGTAACGACGACTCGTGCGCGGCAATAGCATCGACCAGGCCCTCAACGAGCGCCGGATTCAGGTAGGAGCGATCCGAGAAGCTGTACAGCTCCTTGATTTGCGGAACGTTTTCGTTCAGTCGATTGAGCAGGATTGACTCGGGCTTGGTGGTGGACTGAACCGCCACGACCTTGTCCTCCAGATCGTCAAGCGTGTAGATATCGCTCTCGGGATTAACCGCGACCACCTGGCGGCTCGCCAGATACGGACCGGCCCAGCGGTACTCGTCCTCGCGACCTGTCATGGTAAAGCTGCCCATGACGCAGTCGAGCTCGCCGCTCGCGAGCATGTCTTTCTTCTTTTCCCAGTCGATGAGCTGGTATTTTGGTTTGTAGCCAATGCGGGCCAGGGCCTCGGTCAGAATCTCGACATCCAGGCCAACCGTCTCACCGTACTCATCGGCATAGACGAACGGCGGGTAAAGGTCGCTACCGACGTTGAGTGTCTTGAGGCCATCGTCGTCTTTTGCCTGCAAGGCCGTGCTTTTTGCCGAAGAGGCCGAGGCGCCGTCACTCGGCCCTGAGCAACCCGCTATCGCCACGCCAAATACGCCCACCAATGCGAGCGCAAGTAATAACGTTATGGCAACCGGGTGGCGAGTTCCTTTCATCGAGCTCCTGACAATCCTGCGTGTTGGCGGCAATGGGCTAATAATAGCAGGTGAATTTCGAGAACCGCTCAATGATTACGAACGCCTTACCGTGCGGGACCTTCTGGCAAATCTGGCCAGAAGGCCCCCTGCACACAGTGAAAGTCTACCTCGCATTAAAAACGTAGCAGCTCAGGCGCTCGCACGCCTCCTGCACGCGCGAAAGCGGCAGCGCCAGGTTCACGCGAATGTGGCAGGGTCCGTGGAACGGGCGGCCGTCCTGATAGCCCACGCCCACGCGGGCTCCCTCGTCGAGCAGCCACTGAATGTCGCGACCGTGTGCGCGGCACCACTCCGTGCAGTCCAGGAACGCCATGTACGTGCCCTGCGGACGCGAATAGGCCACGCCCTTAAAATGCTCGTCCGCGTAGTCGCAGAAGTAGTCAACGTTGCCCTTGATGACCTCGTTGAGCTCGTCTACCCATTCGTAGCCCTGCGGCTGGTAGGCGCCGATGAGCGCGTG
>CAKUEZ010000066.1 GCA_934646965.1 uncultured Collinsella sp.
CATCCCAAATCGATGGTGCTCGCGAGCTCGGTGGAGCCCATGGCATTTAACGTCGGCATTTCGTTTGGCACCGCGGTAGGCGGCGCGGTAGTGAGTGGCATTGGCATTGCCTACGTGGGCGCAGTTGGTGCCGCGTTCTCGCTCGTAGCCTGGGTGCTCACGCTGGTGACAATCAAACTGGCACGCCGGGAGCGCAAGCGGGCAAGGAAGCAAGCATAGGTGCGATAATCGAGCCCATCGATACCGATTGAACAGGAAACCGCTCATGCAACGCATTCTTTTTATCTGCCACGGCAATATTTGACAAGAGGGGTAAACCGCCTCGTAAACGAGCGGCTCGCCCCTCTCTTTTAGCTGCCATGCAACTTTTTTACAACTTTTTGAGCACAAGAACCCGCCTTTAGCTGCGCCTCTTCGCCATGGCGTCCCTCAGCGCCCGAAGCACCTCGATGGCCACGGGCAGCTCATCAGCCTCAAATGAATCGAGAATCTCCTGTACCTCGGACGAGAGCGCCGACTTATCAGGCTTCGGCCCATCGGACAACAGCGCATCCGCGCCGACCGAGAGCTCGTCGGCGATCTTCGACAGCACGGGCAGGCTCAGCTTCGTGTTTCCGGTCTCGATATGGCTCATATGCGTGACGGAGATGCCGACCTTTCCCGCCAGCGCTTCTTGCGACATACCGCAAGCCTTGCGGTACCGCCGTATGCGTTGGCCAATCTCGAAGTACTTCATGCAAACACCGCCCATACGAATCAACGTGGCTTGAATCGTATGGGCATTTCTCTATCAATATAATAAACTGTGTAGGCGATTTACTGCTTATGCAGTTTAATATGAAGCAGTTTTCAGCATGGCTGCGATGAGCACGATAAAGCTAATCCGCAAAAGGGAAGCGCGACCCATCGGCTCCTCGGAGCTCAAAACTCATAAAGAAAGGGGAAGGGATAATGGAAACATCGATACGAAAAAGGGGGCTGGTGGCCCTCGCAGGCGCACTCGCCCTGTGTGCGGCGCTTCTTTTTGGCGGCGGTGTCCACACCGCATATGCCGAGGAGACCGCGGGTGACGGCTGGACGCTCGACGGCGGGGTGCTCACGTTGACGAAAGACGTCGCCACGGCAAACACCTACGACTGGACGCAGTACGCCTCGCAGATCACAGAGGTCAAGGTTGCCGAGGGCGTCACGGAAATCCCCGGCACCGCGTTCGCCTCGTACGGTAGCGTCCAGTACAGCAACCTGCATAAGGTGACGCTGTCCTCCACGGTGAAGACCATCAGGGTCTCCGCATTCGCGGACAACCCTAGCCTCACCGAGGTCCATCTGAACGATGGGCTGGAGCACGTGTGGAACTGCGCGTTCCAGAATGCGGGATTCACCGAGATCAAGCTGCCCGCAAACGTCGACTGGCATTCCGATGTCTTCGTCTACTGCAAGAAGCTCACCTCGGTGACCATTCCCTCCGGTTCCACATGGGGCGGCGGCGGCAACGCGCAGTTCTACGGCTGCACCAGCCTTGAGAACGTGCATGTCGAGGAGGGCGTGACCGAGATCCCCGACCAGTTCCTCAACCAATGCGACAGCCTCAAGAATGTCTGGATCCCCAAATCCGTCACGGCCATCCATTCGACGCCCATTCTCAACTGCCGCATCATCGGCTACAAGGGGACCGAGGCGGAGCGCTATGCGAAGTGGCGTCAGGAGGTCGGCGTGAACACTGTTGAGTTCCATGCCATCGACGGCGACGCGCACGAAGGTACTTGGAAGGTCACGACCCCCGCGACCTGCACCGCGCCCGGGCAGGAGCAGCTGACATGCGATATCTGCGGGGCCGTCCAGACGCGCGAGATCGCGGCGACCGGCCACACATGGGACAAGGGCACCGTGACTACCGAGCCCACCGCGACGAAGGAGGGCGTGCGCACCTACACCTGCACCAAGTGCGGCGCGACCAAGACCGAGGCCATCGCGGCCCTCGGAACGTCGACGGAGCAGAAGAAGAAACAGGCCAGCGGCTCGAATGATTCGGCCGCGAAGCCCGCGGCGAAGGGCGGCGAGCTGCCCAAGACGGGCGACGACGCGCCCGTATTCCTCGTGCCCCTCGCGCTGTCCCTGCTCTGTATCTCAGCCGGCGTCATCGCGAAGCACCCGGGTATCACGCGATGAGCCCGCAAGGGTCGCATTGAGTATCACGGGGAGAAGGAAACGGGGAACGAAATGACCGAACAATCAGGCAAGAAGAAGCGAACGGTCCTCTGGATCGCGATAGGCGTCGTGACGGCGGTCGCGCTCTGCTGCGGCGGCGCGTATCTTTACCTCTCGGCACAGGCGTCCAAGACCTACGGCGTCCCGCTCGTCGTGAACGCCGAGGGGCTCGACACAGACAAGGGAACGAAGATCCCCGTCCGCGCCACGGGAAAGGATTCCGCGGGCAACGACGTGGACACCGTGTTCTATGCGGGGTCGGGTTCCTCCATCAAGCTTAGGCCGGGGGATTACCGCCTTGCAATCGAGGCATCGCCCATCGCGCAGGACGGGACCATATACACCACCAAGGGCGCGACCACAAAGGTGAGCATCACCAAGGACGGCAAAACCAGCGTCAAGAAGGAGGTCACCATCGAGCCCATTCCGGCCGAATCGGTGACGGACGAGCAGATCGATGCGGCGTACAAAGCGGCGAAGGACAGCGGCATAAGCTCCTCCAAGCTCGACAAGCTCAAGGAGAAGGCACAGAAGCGTCGGGACGATGCCGTGGCGGCCAAGAAGGCCGAGGAAGAAAAGAAGGACGCCGAGGCGAGCGCAGCCGAAAATAGCCAGACCTCGAGCGACCAGACGTCCAGCGGTGGCCATTCGTTCACGACCGACTACTTCTACGTGGACGTGCCGTCCGATTGGAAGCAGAACGAGTGGAGCGTGACCCAGCTAGACGACCACACGTGGCAAATTTCGCACAAACCGGCCAACGACTACGGCGGCGCAATCTGCATCGCCGTTGCGAAAGATAACCCGTGGCCGGTATACGGCACGCAGGAACTCGGCGCGACCGGCACCGGACTGAACGTATATGTCGGCAACGGGGCGGGAGACGGCCTGGAGAAGTATCTGACGATCGGGCTCACCAAGTCATGGGACCCGAACGATCCCAACTCCGTCCGCGGCGACGGCATGACGAACTCCCAATTCCAGGATCAGCTCAACGCGAGAGAGTGGCTCAAGGCACAGCAGGAAAGCCAACAACAACAATAAGTTGCATAGGGGCAAGCCGAACGGCTCCGGAATCTTTACCGGGGCAGTCGTTCGACTTGCCCCCTTCCCATCAAAGCCGACGGGAAAGCATCGAGCAACAAGCTAAATCGACAAAGCAAGCGAACGCAAAAGGAGAAAACAACCATGAAGCAGTACACGAGGAGAGAGGCGCTCAAGCTATTCGGTATCGGGACGGTTGCCGTCGCGGGCCTTGGGCTGACCGGCTGCAACGGCTTAGGCGAAGGCACGGGCGGCGGCGCTCAGAAGTCGAGCGAGCCCATGCCGGCGTCTCGGGCATTCGCTCAAGCGAGTGTTTGGCTGGAGTACAACAGCCCGGAGGACGGAATCGGAAAGGATGTATCGATATATAGATTCCTCTTCTTTGACGGGAAGGGCAACGTCACCACCTACTTACCCGCAGACGCCAGGTTCCGCGACCTGAAGGGGCTTTCCGGCGAGGAGATCGTCAAGTTTGCCACGAAGCAGGACAAAGCTAGGTTCGAAGCCGAAAAGAAACATGCCATCGAGAACGCGAACGAGGATGTCGAGAATTATCAAAATCTGGATTCCTCGTTCGCCGAAACCTTAGAACTTGCCAAGCAGGTCCTCGCGTTTGAGGAAGCTGCTCAATATTCGAAGCCCAAAGCACACCCCTACACGCTTGAGCTTGAAACCGATGAGTCGGGCAATTCGACGGCAAGCGAGAAGCTCCGCTTCAAAGCGAGGAGCTTCGTATGCAGCGACATCACCGCATACAACGTCATGAAAAACAATGTCGAGATCCCCAAGAGCGCCATCGAAACCTACGACGACGATATCGAACTCGGTTCTGCGACCACCGCGACCGTCTACAACACCACTTTCGCGGGATATGCGGGCTTGGTGACCGTGGTGAATGAGGGATTTTCGGGCTTCACGTGGGACACCCCCGATACCGAAGGGATAGAGGTGGACTAGGCAATCGATACGCACGGATATAGCCCGATTGCAGCTCGGGCTATATCCGTGAAATAGAAAGGAGCGAACATGGAGGAACAGGCAAGTCTGTTGCCAGGCGTTGCCACGGCGCACGATTTGATGCATAGGGTGGTTGACCTTCAGCAACGCATCAACCAGCTCACCACTCAGTTTGCCACCAAGACGGAAAAGAAGACTAAAAGGCACCCCGTCCTCTACGCAATCGGGGGCTTCCTTATCGCGTTCACGCTTATCACGAGCACGCCACTTAAGGTGATAACGTTTCTCCCCACCCTTCCGCTCTTCTCGATGGGAGGCTCGGAGCTTCAATTGGCGGTCTGGAATATCGTGAACCTCATCGTCTCAGCTATCATCGGTGCGATTCTATACAAGGTCATAGCGAAGACGGCGGACAAAAGCCGCTCCCAGAAAAATGCCGCGATTGACCAAAGCAACCAACAAGTTGAAGCCAACAACCAGGCCCTGGCCCAGAGCATCGAGCAAACCAAGCAGGAGATTTTCGCCGTACAGCAGCAATGGGCTTCGCAGGTCGCCCCGTGGTACCCCATGGATTACGACAGCATCGAAGCCGTGGATTTCTTCCTTGCTGCCGTGCGCAACCATCGCGCCACCACCGTACAGGAGATGGTCAACCTCTACGAGACCGAGATGCACCAGCGCCGCATGGAAGCGGGCCAGCAGCAGATTCTCAACCAGCAGCGCATCGGCAACATGCTGCAAATAGGCAACCTGTTCATGCAGGGGCAGATTCTCAATCAGGCTCAGCAGATTAACGCGAACACCGCCAGCGCGAGCGGCAACCTCGACTGGATGGCTCGCGCGATGGGAAAGCGCTAAGTAATGACGCGGTTGACATAACGAGGTAACTCGAAACCACCATGAAAGAAAGGGGGATGGATAATGAACGGATTATCCCAGTGGGCGCGCTCGCATAAGCCCCATGTCGCAGCGATAGCCGTTGCGATCGTTGTTGCGATCGTTGTTGCGATAGCCGTGGCAAGTGGAGCGTTCGCAACGTCCGAGCAACAACCAGAGCAGCAGGAGTCAAGAACTGTCGATGTGACCCTCAACGTCACGGCCGACAACGGTTGGGACGAGAACTCCACGCCCGCCATCGCCCATATCGAGAGCAACGACGTGGACTTCTACCACGCGGTGACCCCCGATGCCGATGGCAACAAGGGCACTTCCACGGTCGAACTCGCCGAGGGCGACTACACCGTGAGCTTCGTCAGCCCCGTCAACTCCGACGGTTCCGCATTCGACATCTACGACACGGGCGCTCCCGTCGACATCACCGTCGACGCCGACGCGAAGACCGCACCTGCCATCAACTGCCCTATGGCGCAGATTCCCGCTGACAAGGTCACCGACGATATGCTCGCGGACATCGTCAACAAGACCAAGGACGCCATCAAGAACGGCGACGTGACCTTGAAGGGCGATGCGGGCACTGGCATCCTCGACAAGCTCGACGGTAACGTGAGCGCCAACCCGAACGTCTCCGACGAGACGAAGGAGAACGCATCCAAGGCCGAGGAGGGTGTCGATATCGACGGCAAGCCCGCCGACAAGCCTTCCGGCGGAAACGCCAACGCTTCCGGCTCCAACACCGGAAACTCCAACTCTGGAAACGCCGGCGGTTCCCACAAGCCGAGCACGCCTGCCCACCAGCATTCGTGGACACAGCACACCGCACAGAGGTGGGTATCCAACATGGTGACGGTCCCCGACTACGAGACGCAGACAGTCTACGGAGCGCGTTTCTATGTCCCAACCGGCACTCCCGGCCAATACATCGCAAAAGGACCGGAGTACTGGTTCGAGAACGGATTCACGCGGGACGACCTCAATGCCATCATCGTCAACGCCCTGCGTAACGCCGACGAGAACGGCCTGTACAACGGCGTGGATTACTCCAGCTACCAGAACATCAAAAAGACCGTGCAGGTTCAGGTCGGTTCCCATCAGGAAGACCACGGTTACTACGAGGACTACGTGGACTACGTGTATTGCAGTTCGTGCGGTGCTCGTCAGTAACGACGAAACCATAACGGCACGTCCTGTGTTCGGGCATAGCCCTCACAGACCCGCGCGCTCCCTCCGGTCGCGTGCAGGTGTCCGTTTCCCAAACAAGGGGAGCATCCGTATAACGGGTGCTCTCCTTTGTTTTTGCCCAGATGCTCCGGAATACCGCGAAACAGGATCAGCGACGGCGCACCGACCTTTGAAGGGCTTTTCGAGATCTTTCGGCGGGCTTTGGATGGGCATGCGTGAAAGACGCCTGCGGCGTCGGGTGCCTCTGAAACGAAGATAAGGAGGTACACGATGGACAAGGAGCGTCTTGAACCCAACAGCCCCCAGGAGGAGGCCATGTGGAGGGCGCAGGTGCTCAGGCGCACCGCCCGCATCTGCTCGGCGAAGGCCAAGGAGCTTGAGCGCATGGCGAAGGTGGACGGGAACGCCCCCATGCGCGACAGCAGCACCCTGAAGGACGTGCTCAAGCGCATCGACAACGTGATGGAGTGGCGGTTCGTGAACGCTCTGGGCGAGGTCGTACTCGACGGGGACATCCTCGCGGAGAGCATCGACTGCGAGGCCCTGCGCACCATGCGCTACTGCGTGGCGGAATACCTCAAGCGAATCGAGGAGCGGGAAGCGGAGGGGAAGGGCGATGAGTGACTACGGCATCAAGACCTACGCCGACCTCGCCGAGACGTGCGGCGGGATGGTGCTCGCAAACGAGATGGCAAAACGCCCGCTTGAGCTTGTGAGCGGGGACTGGGCGCCGTGGGAGGAGATTTTCCAGTGGTACATCATACAGGACCCGTCGTTTGTCATGGATCACACGGGCGAGCCGGTGTTCTACGACGAGGAGCTTGACCTGTACGTCCTTGGGGTAAATCATCTAGGCACAGCTTGGCAGCTCGTGCCCGCTCCGACAATCTACGATTGAAAAGACGCCGAAGGGCGCAGCGAAAACAATCGCTGCGCCCTTTATTTTTTGCTCCGCGCGCACTCAAGACGCGCTTTCTACACGTCGTCACTTTATGCCTGAACTTGTAGAAAAACTCCGAGAAGATCGCCCCGTTTATGGGGCTTTCCGAAGCGCTTTCTACAACTGTCGCAATCTTCGACAGATCCAACCCCTAAAACATGCCTTGTTTTCTACAGCGTTTCACGCCATATATCAGGAGAAATCGCCTTGGCTCCCTCCGCTATACGCTTCGGGGGCAAAAAAGGCAAAAGGGCATAAGGGGGACTGACGCAGCGTGCGCTGCGGTCGGCATAGCCGACAGTCCCATGCCCAACGCCCGCGTACTTCATACAAATAAACCCACGAGCATCGAGCGAAGCGAGATGCGCACGGGCGAAGGGCATGCGTATGGAGACCCCGTGAATCTCGAAATATAGCACTGACTTTTTTCTCCTCATTTATGAACGGATGCAAGCAAAAATACTGATTTATCAGGGTTTTTTCGATTTGCTGATGCGCAACGGTGCGGGTACTCTCGGGTCGAATTGAAATTGCGTTGCAAGCAACGCCGATTGAAAAGGAGGCTCGAATGAGCAAGGAGACAAGTGTTCAGGATGCGTCTAAGAACCCTGTGTACAGCATGCTCGAAAATGCCATGTTGGTCGTTGACGAAGAGGAGGCAAAGAAGTTTCTTGGGGCAACCAGGCTTTTGCAGTTGATGGTAGACAGCGGTGATGGCATCGGGCCTGCGCATCTTCGTCACTGCTATGACTCATCTCACCGCTATTACTTTGTAAGCGATCTGCTTTATTGGAACAAGAATCGTCCCTAGGAATCTCGAAAGTCATTCAACGTAGCCCGTACCACTAGCAATCATACGCCCCGATGCACCAGCGAAGCAGCATCGGGGCACATCCATAAGGAGAGGAGGTGACAAGAGTGCCCACGAGGAAAGACAGCAAGGGGCGCATTCTTCGCCAAGGAGAGGGGCAGCGCCCGAACGGCCAGTACTATTTCAAGTTCAAAGACGTGAAAGGCAAGACGAAGTACAAGTACTCGTGGACGCTTACCACGCACGACCTCCCTCCCAAGGGCAAAAAGTCGGGGCCGTGCCTCCGCGAAATCGAGAAGCAGGTGCAACGCGATCTGTTTGACCGCGTTGCACCAAGCGGGATGACCGTTCTCGAATTGGTTGAAAAGTACGTCGCGACCAAGACGGCGGTGCGCCCGACTACGCGCGCGGGCTATAAGACGGTTATGAACTTTCTCGCCAAGGACGAGTTCGGAAGCAGGAAGATCGGCGATGTAACGACGCTCGACGCGAAGAATTGGCTCATCTATCTTCAAGGCGAGCTCGGGAAAAGCTACAGCGCGATTCACTGCATTCGAGGAGTGCTTCGCCCAGCTTTCCAGCTTGCGGAGGAAGACGACCTCATCAGGCGCAACCCGTTTAACTTCGAGCTCGCCACCGTACTCGTCAACGACTCCATTGCGCGCGAGGCCTTGTCCCCACGGGACGAGCGCAGGTTCCTCGATTTCATCAAGGGAGATAAGCATTACTCGCGATACTACGAAGCGTTCTACATCCTCTTCAACACGGGGCTGCGCATCTCGGAGTTCTGCGGTCTCACAAAATCTGACCTCGACTTCGAAAACGGAAGCATCCGCGTCAACAAGCAGCTGCAGAGGGGCAGCGATATGAGGTACTACATCGAGCGCCCCAAAACGAAAAGCGGCGAGCGATACGTGCCCATGTCCGAGGAAGTCAAAGAATGCTTCAAGGCAATCCTTCAAAAGCGTGCCAACCAACCCGTCGAGCCCGTCGTTGACGGGGTAAGCGGATTCCTGCTTCTGGACAAAAACGGCATGCCGAAGGTTGCGATGCACTGGGAGAAGTACTTCCAGCTCTCCCTCCGCAAGCACAATAGCATTTACAACAAGGGGCTTCCCAAGATTACCCCGCATGTCTGCCGACACACGTTCTGCTCCAAGATGGCTCGCAAGGGGATGGATCCCGCGAAGCTCAAGTACATCATGGGGCACTCGGACATTAGCGTGACATACAACACGTACACCCACCTTGGATTCGAGGACGTGAGGGGCGACATGCTCCGCATGACGGATGGTGCCGCGTAAGCTAAAGTGTACGAAGTTGTAAATCCGCGAGGTTTACAACCGAATTTACAACTTTTGCGGCGGAAAATATCCGCTCATACACGAGTCGATTCGGGATTCCGCGACTGGGCGATGACATACGAACAGCATTTATCACCTGCGGAAATCCTGATATACGAGAGGAAGTCCGAGGATGCACAGAATCATGTTCGTATGCCACGGGAATATCTGTCGCTCGACGATGGCTGAGTCGGTGTTTGCCGAGCTGGTGCGCCGTGCCGGGCGCGAGGCGGAGTTCGTTATTGATTCCGCCGCGACCTCAACCGAGGAAATCGGCAACCCGCCGCATCATGGCACGGTTGCCAAGCTGCACGAGGTCGGGATTCCCGTGGCTGAGCACCGCGCGCGCCAGGTGCGTCGTGCGGAGTATGGCGACTGGGACCACATCGTCTATATGGATGCCGAGAACGCCCGTGGCCTGCGTCGCATCTTCGGCGACGATCCCGACGGCAAGATTTCGCGCCTGCTTGATTGGACCAACCGCCCCGGCGACGTGGCCGACCCGTGGTACACCGGCAACTTTGACGCCACGTACCGCGATGTGCTCGCCGGCTGCACGGCTATGCTCGAGCAGCTGTAGACGTTCGGGCGGCGCGGGCGCACGAGCCACACCATCGGCATAAAACGAGCGTGGATTTTCTCCCGCATACAAATTGAGCGTGGATTTTCTCCCACTTTGAGCGTTCAAGTGCGCTCTAAACGGGAGAAAATCCACGCTCATTATCTCGGTGGGAAATAATCCACGCTCGATTACTCGTCGACGATCTCGGCGAGCCAGACGTTCAGCGTATCGACCTCGGGGCAGCAGAACTTTGCCGTGCCGGGCTCGTTGCCGGGCACGGTTCCGCCATAGCGCAGGATATCGATATAGGGAAAGCCCACGTGGCAGGCCATGGCACACATCTTGCCGCGGTCGCGGTCGAAGTCAAAGACGTCGCCCGGCTTGTGCCCGTGGTGACAACGGCATGTACCCAGCTGATCCACGCAACTAATGCGAATACGCGGACGCTTGCCGCGCGGCGCACCGAGCGGCTTGTTCTCGCCCGCGGGCTCGGGGCCGCTCTCGCCAGCGCTACTCATGGTCGATCACATCCAGGCAGGCCTCGATGGGCAAGCCGGCGGACTTGTCCTCCTGGTCGGCGTTGCGCTCGATAAGCTCTGCCACCACGCGCATGGCGTCGGCCGTTGCGCGCTGCAGGCTCCAGCCAGCCATAACGCGGCCGACGAGCACCGCCGAGAACGTATCACCGGTGCCCGGGAAGTAGACCGGGATCAGGTCGAAGGGAATCGTGAAGTGCTCCCCCGCCACGTGGTCGTAACCGATAACGGCGTTCGTGCCGTCGACCACAGCGCTCGTAATGACCACCGACTTGGCGCCCAGCGCACGCATGGCGTCCACAAGGGCATGCGCCTCGTCGGGCGTGATTTGCTCGGCAATGGGCGTATCGGTGAGCAGGCAGGCCTCGGTATAGTTAGGAACCGCGTAGTCGGCGCACTCGAGCAGATGCCTCATGAGGCCGATCGTGGACTCGGGCACACCGGCGTAAAGTTTGCCGTTGTCGCCCATGATGGGGTCGACGAACACCTTGGTGCCCTT
>CAKUEZ010000067.1 GCA_934646965.1 uncultured Collinsella sp.
CGCCGGCACCGTGCTTGCCCATCGCGGTGGACGTTTCCCGGCGCCGCTGAACTCGCTGAAGAACTAGCTGAGGGGACTGGCGAGGAGCCCCGGGGAGGGCAAATATATAAGGTCGCCTGCTCGGACAGTCCTGGCTCGCACGGAGAGCACATTAAGTGCTCTCCGGCTCGTGCGGAACTCGCGATCGACCTTATATGTCTGCCGCCCGGCGGCGGGGCTCCCGCACAGCGGGACCTCAGTTGGGTTCTGTCCCGGTGGCAGTTGCTTCGCTCCTGCCCGCCTTGGTTGTGACTTCGGTTTGGCGTTGGATCGGTTCTTTCTGATATATGCTGGTTGCGGCTCTTCTTTTGGGAGGGGCCGCTTTTTTGTTGTGAGGGGGATGGCCCGTGGCTGATGATTTGATTCGTTCTGAGCTGCTTTCTGTGGATTGGAATGATGAATGGATGCGCTTGCAGGCCGCTCGGCATCGGGCTGATGACTCTTTTGAGTGGGATAAAAGGGCTCGGCATTTTCGGCCGCTTGAGACTGCTCCGTATGCCCGGGATTTTATGAAGCTGTTGGCACTCCAGCCCGGCGAGTCGGTGCTGGATATGGGGTGTGGGGCTGGGTCGATTGCTATTCCGCTTGCTCAAGCTGGGCATCCTGTGATTGCTGCTGACTTCTCTCCTGCTATGTTGGGCACGCTTGATGCTGGTATTGAATACTATGGGCTCGAGGATCGTATTACGCCGTTTGAGCTTGCTTGGGATGACGATTGGGACTTGGTTGGACCGATCGCGAAAGCGGTGGATGTTGCCTTTGCCAGTCGCTCTGTTACGACGACCGATCTGAAAGGCGCGCTTGCCAAGCTTGACCGTACGGCTCGTCGGCGCTGTGCTGTCACCATGGTCGCCAACTCCAGCCCGCGTTATGACCTGCACTTGATGAACGCCATCGGCGCCTCGGTTACCTGCAGTAATGGCTTTGTCTACGCCTTTAACATCCTCATTCAGATGGGTGCCCTGCCGCAGGTCACGTACTTTGAATCGCCCCGTCGCGATACTTTCGATAACCTCGAGGCGGGTGTGGCGGACTTTTCCCGCATGCTCGAGCATGGCAACGAGGATAAGATCGACCGCCTGCGCGACTACATCGCTCAACACATGATCGAGAATCCCCATGCTGGCGAGCCGGGCTCAAAAGGTGCGCCGCAAGGACGCTACATGCTCGACCATATTCGCAAGGTCCGCTGGGCGTTTATTGCATGGGAGCCGGTCTCTGCGAATCGTCCGTAGCCCACTCACTGCCCGCACCGCCCACTCGCTCGGCATCCGCATTCTTTGCGAACTGGGCAAACGCGCTCCACACCGCACCGTTCCTGCGCTATCGTGGGACAGCTCACGTAGATTAAGGCCCCATCGCGGGGCGCCCCATACATAGAAAGCGAGAACCCATGGCACTGACAGGAGCCCAGGTCAAGCAGCTTCGCAGCATGGCCCATCACCTCAACCCCGCCATCATCATCGGCAAGTCCGACATCAACGACGGTACCGTCGAGCAGACGGTCGCCTACCTGGAGAAGCACGAGCTCGTTAAGTGCTCCGTGCTGGACGGCTCCAGCCTTTCTGCCCGCGAGGCCGCCGAGGAGCTCGCCGAGCGCTGCCACGCCGAGGTCGTCCAGGTCATCGGTCGCAAGTTCTCGCTGTATCGCGAGTCCTCGCGCAAGGACATCGAGAAGATCAAGCTCGTCTAAGCACTCGCACATCGTGTGCCTACGGGGCGTCCGGGTTTCCTGGGCGCTCCTTTTTTATCGCACGACCGCCATGCGCTTAAGTCTGCCTTCGACCAAACGCTCGTAGAGGCGCCGCGTCTCGGGCTCGGGCACGCCTGCAATCTGCTCTTTTAGATGATGGACATGTCCGCTGTACAAATCGATGATGTCGCGACGGCGGCCCGCGGCGTTATAAACGCGCATGGCACAGCGAACCATATCCTCGCGCGCCGTCTCCTGGCGAAGTCCTGCCTCGACCAACCATATCGCCGACTGCAGGTCGTTTTCTTCCAGCGCCTCATTCGCCCCGCGAATCATGCTGTCGATAAACTTAGATTGCATAATCTGGCGCATACGCACAAAGTATGTCGGATTGCAGCCATTGGGAATATAGAGCGAGCCAGTGTAGAGTTGCTCGACCTTTAGACACAGCTCCACTAGGTGAGGCCCGCGCGCTCCCCCACGATTTCCCAGGATCTCGCGGGTCATCTGCTCAAACAGCCGCACGTCGGTCTTAACGTAGTCGCCGTTAAGCCCAATGCACTCGTTTTGGATCAGCACGCACGACTTGCCGTCTGGCGTCGGCCCCAAGGCCGAGCGCAGGCGCGATATCGTCGAATACAGGTTGTTGCGGGCACGGTTGAACTCGGCATGGGGCCACAGCTCCATGGCCAGGGTCTCGCGGTCGACCAGCGCGTCCATGCTCAACGCGAGGCGCTCCGCAAGCGTCGCCGCCTTCTTGCGACGCCACATCTTATCGGTAATGGGAAACCCGTCGCGCTCGGCGCGAAACGCCCCAAACATGCGGATCTCGATATGCTCGATCGTATCGACGGCCTCGACTTCTTCGACCTGAAACAGCCGCTCGTGCGCTTCGTCCAAATCGTCGCGCATCGTGTATCTCGAAAGCTCGCGCACCGGGAGCTTCTTGCGGATTCTTGCGCCAGACTCGCCCAGACAATGCATGGCAAGGCGCGCAAAGAGTCGATACGACGGCTCCAGCATTCCCGGGCGGTTCATGGACATCCACGCCGCCAAATCGCTGTCGCGGCCCGCGGAAGCCAAATGCAGTGCCACCGTCCACGCCTCCGAGCCGCGAACCTGCGTCTGGCTTATATCGAGCAGCTCCGCCTCCTCGCGCACCGTAACCATCGACGTGTTTCGCAAAAATGCCACGCGCTCCAGCAGCAGTGCATTATCTCGCATATACGTCACCGTTTCGTCTACAAGCTTAAGCACCTGAACGGCACGAAACTTTGCGTTGACAGGGCGCCCCTCGGACATCGATTGCCATCCTTCGAGCAAAAGCCCAAAGAGCTGAAGCCGATTGTCGCGCACGCGCACGGCAAAACGGTCGATCTCGCTAAACGCCGCTTCGTCGGTCACCGGCAAGCCGGCAAGCAGGCGGCGCGCAGCCAAAACCATGCGCACCCAAATCGTCAGCGCCCGCAGGCTATGAACGTCGAGCGCCTCGACCATGAGGGCAAGCTCGTCATCGCGCGCATCGGTTCCCGCAAACGAACCGTCAAATAGTTCCACCAGCATCCGGTCTGCCCGTATAAATAAGCCGGCGATATCCAGCTCGCAATCGTACGCCCCGTGCTCCGCGAGCCCATCAAACGCATCGCCCACATCCGCACGCTCGGCCAGACGGCGCTTTATCTCGATATGCGCCGACAACATGTCGAGCACGTCACACGATGACGCGCGGTCCGGAAACGAAAGTGTCGTGGGGAGCCCCAGCCCGCTTTGCCCGTAGCAAACGATGGTAAGCGCCTGGGCCACCCTCCAGGCGAGCGGGTCGATCTCTTGCGCGGCGCGCTCGCCAGCCCGCTCGATAACAGCCGCCATGCACCGGGCCAGCTTGGCGTTGGAAATGCTCACCGCCGACAGATACACGCCGAGTGCCTCGGACGACGTCGGTTCGTATGACAATCCATCGGCATTCATTGCCCCCAGCGCTGCGCGGCAAACGTCCGCCCCATGTCCAGTCAAGGCCAGGTCGACCCCATACTGGCCGGCAAGCTCGAGCACGACGTTCCGGTCTAAAAAGGCATCCGCCAGATCCATCGCCAGGTCGCATCGGCCCGCCTTGATTAAAATGCGAGCAGCGCGTCGTATAAGTTCGGGGCTGATCTCGGCAATCAGCTTGCGCAGCCTGAGTCGCGCATTGCTCTCCGTTCCCAAGCAGGCAAAACTTCGGTCGACTGGGTCAATGCCAAAGATGGGATAGTCGCGCACCAGATACGACTGGTCAACCATCGATAGCCGCACGCCGCATGCCTCGAGCTCTGCGATATTGCCTTCGCCCATTAAGACCATAAGGCCCGCAACGTTAAACAGCGTGTTGTTCTCAAGAGACGCCAAGTCGGCAAGCGCCGCGCCGTATACGTTGACAATCTCGTTTTCGAGCAGCTGGGCGACATCACCCTGGCCGTACAGCCCCGTCTGCAACGCCGAGACCAGCTCGGGCACGCCTTGCGTAAGCTGGTAAAAATCGAGCGACGTGCTAATCGAAAAAGCCGATGCCCACGCCGAATACTCATAGGCATGCACCTTGAGCATCTGCGCGTTGACCTTTACCGAATCCCCCAGCCCGCGGATAAGCAGACGGTTTGACGGGCGGCACGTCAAAAGAACGCCCACCCCCGACGCGCGCAGACCACGAATCGTATCGATAAAATCCTCGGTATCGCGCTGGTCGAAGACCGGCACGTTATCGATGGCGATGAGCGAATGCGGCTTATCCTTGAGCTCCTCTGCAACCACCTCGAGCTGCATGAACACCTCGCGGCCAATGGCCCGGTCGGCCTCGATAACGCGCACCGACCCTCGCGTGTAATCACTTTTGACCTCGCGGACATACTGCATCAGCACCGAGGTCTTACCAAATCCATCGGGTGCATAGACGAGCACGATCCCGGCTTGGCGGCCCTTGATAATCAGCTCATTCATCAGCCGATCGCGGCGAATCATATAGCCTCCGCCCATCGACATCACTTCGAGGTCGCCCGTATTACCCAAATCCTGTACCATGCCCGCTCCTCAACTCGACCACATGGATACCGTAACCGCACGACCACATCTGCCACCCTATGAATAGCGTGGCACCATGTTTTTGGCTGTTTGTCGGTACGCATTCGGCAAGTTTTTGTACAGCGGGCACTGCTCGTTGTTTTTCCTTCGACAGACAACTGTTTATGCAGGTCAAATAGCTTGCTGAAATGTCCCATCTGTTAGGCAGTTTACCGTAAAGGAACCGTTTTATTTGAGTTGCGCAACTCGCCTATTCCCCGCTACCGCCTGCGACTATTTAGTAGCTATTTTGCATACTATATGGTATTGAATGCATCACGTTATCCGACTTGTGCACACCGCACTTTTGATGAGGATTCTGCTGCGTGCGATCCGCGCCTAACGGCCGAGTTCCAACAAGTAGCTTGCCCAGCAAAAAAGGCTCCCGCAAAGCGGGAGCCTCTCCTAGCGCAATATGGTTTCGCGGAGCCGTTACTCGCAGAGCGAAAGGGCAGCCTCGTCGGCGACCACGACGCAGTTGGTGTGCAGCTGCAGGATCGATGCCGGGCACTCGGGCGTAACAGGGCCATAGCACATGTCATGCACGGCCTGAGCCTTGGCCTCGCCATTGGCGACAACCAGGATCATGCGAGCATACATGATGGTCTGGGTGCCCATGGTGTAGGCCTGACGGGGCACGTCGTCGATACTGTCGAACAGGCGGCTGTTGGCCTGAATGGTGCTCTCGGTAAGGTCGACGCAGTGCGTGCCCTTGGAGAAGTGATCGTCGGGCTCGTTGAAGCCAATGTGACCGTTGTTACCGATGCCGAGCAGCTGCAGATCGGGGTAACCGGCGGCAGCGACGATCTTGTCGTACTCGGAGCAGGCAGCGGCGGCGTCGGGGTTGGAGCCGTCGGGCACATGCGTGTTGTTCAGATCGATGTTGATGTGATCGAAGAAGTTCTCACGCATAAAGTAGTGATAGCTCTGGGGATCGTCGTGCGAAAGGCCACGATACTCGTCCAGGTTGTAGGTGCTGACCTCGGCAAAGTCGACGTCGCCCTTCTCGTACCAAGCGGCGAGCTGCTTGTAAGCGCCGATCGGGGTGGAGCCGGTGGCAAGACCCAGCACGCAATCGGGCTTGAGGATGACCTGGGCCGAGATGATATTGGCGGCCTTACGGCTCATATCCTCGTAGTCTTTAGCTTTAATGATCTTCATTACGCGTCCTTTCTCGTACAAGAGAGGCAAGGCTTCCCTTACAAGCACTTGCCCGCGGCCCGCGTCGGCCGCAACCAACGTGTGCGGCCACCAGGGCGAGGTCGCGTAATGTATATATCTCGTGTCCAACCGCGTCGAGGCCCCTGCCCGTCCACGGCGACCCAAGGCCGTTTGGCCTCGGACAGTTCCCATCTTGCCACGGAGGGCGTCCTCTTTCAAGGGCGCCCTCCGTAAACGTGTTTGAATTGTAGGCTAAAGGCCAAGCGCGCTAACTAGCGCTCGCGAGCGACGATGAGCTGGTCCATCTCCTCGACATGCTCGCCAATGGAGCCCTTGATGCTCGAGAACTCAACAGAGTTGCACACCAAGATGGGAACCGTCACATCGTAGCCCTCGGCAGCAATTGCCTCGCGGTCGAACTCGATGAGCACGTCGCCCTTGTGAACGATATCGCCCACCTGTGCATGCACGGTAAAGTGCTTGCCCTCGAGCTGAACGGTGTCCAGGCCAACGTGGATGAGCACGTCCAGGCCATCGACCGTGTTAAGCGCAACAGCGTGTCCCGTGGGAAAAATAGCCTCGACCTTGGCATCAGCCGGTGCGATCACACGCGTTCCGGTGGGCTGAATCGCCACACCCTGACCCAAAAGGCCGGTGGCAAACGTCTGATCGTTTACCTCGGAAAGCGGAATGACGTCGCCCGAGATGGGAGCATCGAGCGTAAGGACTCGTCCACGCATACCAAAAGACCTTATGACTTTAGTGAACATGCTCCCCCTAGCACATACCAATAATCAAATAAGCTCTATCAGTTTACCACTTGGCACCGGTTTTTGACCATTAGGGAAGTTCGCGCTTGACAACCTCAACGATGTCATCGACAACGCGCTGGGTCAGCTCGTGCGTCTCGGCCTCGGCCATCACGCGGACCAACGGCTCGGTACCACTCGGGCGCACCAGAATGCGTCCGCGACCGTTGAGCTCCTTCTCGGCGGCAGCGACGGCGTCCCAGATGGGCTGGCAGTCGTCCAGACCGGCCTTGTTGTCGGAATGCACGTTGACGAGCACCTGCGGGTACTTTTTCATGATGCCGGCGAGGTCGGTAAGCGTGCGGCCGGTGCGCTTGAGCACGGCCAGCAACTGCAGAGCCGTCACCAGGCCGTCGCCGGTGGTGTTGTGCTCCAGGAAGATAATATGGCCGGACTGCTCGCCGCCGATGACGGCGCCATCCGCGAGCATACGCTCAAGAACGTAGCGATCGCCCACGGCAGTCTGGACCATCTCGAAGCCCTGCTCCTTCATGGCGATAGAGAAGCCCAGGTTGCACATGACGGTCGAGACGATCTCGGAGTTGGTGAGCTTGCCGCGAGCGGCAAGGTCGGAGCCGCAGATGGCCAGGATGTAGTCGCCGTCGATCTCGTTGCCCTCGCTGTCGACGAAGAGCACGCGGTCGGCGTCGCCATCGTGTGCCAGGCCGATGTCGGCGTGGGTGCGCAGCACGAGCTCGCGCAGGGGCTCGAGGTGCGTGGAGCCGCACTCGACATTGATGTCGGTACCGCAGTAGTCGGTGTTGATAGCGTGGACCGTGGCGCCCAGACGCTGAAGCGCGGCGGGCGTGGTCTGGCAGGAAGCGCCGTGACCGCAGTCGACGGCAACGACCAGGCCGTCGAGCTTGAGGCCGTCGAGCGTGCTGATGGCATGGTCGACGTATGCCTTGCGAGCGTCCTTCATCTTGATGATGTGGCCCACACCGGCGCCTGTCGGCAGCGTGTCGGCAGCCATGGCCTCCTCGGACATGACCCAGGCGCTGATCTCTTCCTCGACCGCGTCGGGAAGCTTCATGCCCTTGCGGCTAAAGAACTTGATACCGTTGAACTCCGGCGGATTGTGCGAGGCGGAGATGACGATGCCGCCATCGAGCTCGTTCTGAACGGTGAGCAGTGCCACAGCCGGCGTGGGGATAACGCCACAGCAGTGCGGACGGCCGCCCTCGGCCATAATGCCGGCGGTCAGAGCACTCTCGAGCATGGTGCCCGAAAGACGCGTGTCACGGCCGATGCAGATGTCCGGACCAAGGAACTTGGTCGCCGCGCGGCCCAGGCGAAACGCGAGGTCGCACGAAAGATCGGCATTGGCGACGCCGCGGACGCCGTCGGTACCGAAGATGTTCTGGGGCATAGGATCGCTCCTTCCCAAGTGGGCAAAACGCAGCCGCCCACCCTAGTCGAAAAAGAAAAGCGGGACCCGCCGAGCAATCGGCAGGCCCCGCTTGTACATTGTATCTCGAAAGGAGATAAAACCTTAGCGCTTGGAGAACTGGGGAGCGCGGCGGGCCTTCTTGAGGCCGTACTTCTTGCGCTCGACCACGCGAGCATCGCGCGTAAGGAAACCGGCCTTCTTGAGGTCAGCACGGTAGTCGCCAGCGTTCAGAAGAGCGCGGGCGATGCCCAGGCGCAGAGCGCCGGACTGACCGGAGATGCCGCCGCCATCGCACAGAGCGATAACGTCGAACTGACCGGCGGTGTCGGTCACCTTGAAGGGAGCAAGGGCGTTCTCAACGAGCTGATGACGGCCGAAATACTGCTCGGCGTCACGCTTGTTGACGGTCACCTTGCCGGTGCCGGGGACGAGACGGACGCGGGCGACGGCGTTCTTACGACGGCCGGTACCCTGGTAGACAACGGTGTTCTCAGCCATCTTTAAGCCTCCAGCTCAATCTTCGTGGGGTTCTGGGCAGCGTGCGGATGCTCGGCACCAGCGTAGACCTTAAGCTTGGTCATCTGGGCACGGCCGAGGGTGGTCTTGGGCAGCATGCCGCGAACGGCGCGCTCGATGACCTTCTCCGGGTGCTTCTCCATAGCCTGGCGGAAGCTCTCAGCCTTGAGGCCGCCGTTGTAGCCGCTGTGGCGATAATAGGTCTTCGTGTCGGCCTTGTTACCGGTAAGCTGGACCTTATCGGCGTTGATGACGACAACGAAGTCGCCGCAGTCGCTGTTGGGCGTGAACTGGGGCTTGTTCTTACCGCGCAGGATCATTGCGATCTGGGTGGCAAGACGGCCCAGGACAGCACCATCGGCGTCGACGAGAACCCAGTTGCGCTGGACCTCGCCCTGCTTGGCGTAGTGAGTCGATTTCGAAATCACTTAGACTCCTCCATGTACAGTACGTGTTGTTACAGAGATTCACGGGGCTCTGCAAGTAACCCGTCCATATTACCCCGCTCGCCGCCCGAGTCAACAGGTATTTTGGCTCCGACCAGAGTTTCTGCACATGTCGTCCATGCCCGGTGTTTTCACGGGATGGGCCCAGAGGCTATTCGGCGGGCGAATGGTCCTCTAGGCCCCTGTCTTTTGTCGCCTTTTGTGGGTCGGTCGTCTTAGCGCTCAACGAACTCCTGAATTTCCGCGAGCAGACGCTTTGCCTCCCGGCGGCCCTGGATATACAAGTCGAGCAGCTTGGCCGTGTCATGCTCCACGTGGCCGACCTCGACCGGCTTTTGCGGAGCCACGATCAGGGCACGACCCTCGCGCTCATACTTCCACAGGTGCATGCGCTGGACGTTGTAACGATCGTGGCGTGTCTCGATGGCCTCGAGCAGATAGGGGTAATCGCCATAGCGCGCACGTGCGGCCGGCATAAACTCGTAGGGCCCCTTTTCGTACGAGCGGTCCTGCGTGAGCACGACAATCGCGCGATCGTATCCGGCTTCCTCCAGCACGTGCTCCACGGGCACCGAATCCGCCACGCCGCCATCGACGTACTTGTGACCATCGATCTCGACCGGCGGCGTCACCAGCGGCAACGAGGTCGAGGCGCGCACGTAATCGATATCGAGCATGGCGTTTTTGACGGGCAGGTAGGCAGCGGTGCCAAACAGCATGTCCGTCGCGACGGCGTACATTTCGATGGGACTCGCGTCGAAGGTCTCGTTATCGAAGGGGTCCAGGCGGTCCTGCACGTCGTTGAAAATGAAGTCATAGCCGACGATGGAGCCCGTGGACGCAAACGATGCCGCGCCCATGTAGCGGTTGTCGTTGCAGAAAGCCAAGTTGATGCGGTTAACGCGACCGATCTGGTGCGACTTGTAGTTCACGCCGTTGAGGGCGCCGGCCGATACGCCGTACACCGCCGGGATCTCGACGCCAGCCTCCATGAGAACGTCGAGCACGCCTGCGGTAAATTGCCCGCGGAAGCTGCCGCCCTCCAGAACGAGCGCGACCTTGCCGGCATTTTTCGCCTTATCTTCTGCAGTCATGTTGACCTCCTGCCATAGCGTTTTGGCCTTCTTCTACCCAATTTTGGAATGGAGGACGCACGGTTTTTGGAGTTGAGGGGGCGGCCGGCGGAAAGCGTGTCCCGTTCTGATCGTCGATTCTGGCACGTAGCTTCCGTTTGAGCGGCCATCGGGAAAGCGCATCCCGTTCTGAGCGTGGATTCCGGGACGAACTTTCCGCTTGGACCGCCGTTGGGAAAGCGCGTCCCGTTCTGGGCAGGGATTCCGGGACATAGTTTCCGCTTGAGGGGACATCCGGAAACTACGTCCCAGTCTGAGCACGGATTCTGGGATGCTGTTTCCGCTTGAGGGGCCATCGGGAAAGCGCATCCCGTTCTGGGCGCGAATTCCGGGATGAACTTTCCGTCAGCGGCTCATCCGGAAAATACATCCCATTCCAAGCCGATATTCCGGGATGTGCTTTCCGCTTGGACCACCGTTGGGAAGGCGCGTCCCACCCTGCGTTGCCGCGGCGTTTGCTTAACGCTCGCGCCCTGCACAGAGTTCGATTCTCCGCGGTACGGGGCTTGCGTTGGGGCGGGGGCATGGGCAGCTGGAGCTTGATCGACATCGCGTCTGTTTTGGGTTGATAGTTTGCGCGGAGAATCCGCGTATTTGCTTCGCAAATACGCACCGGCTTCGGCCGCCTGCCGGCGTCCTCGCCCGCTCGCTACAAACGCTTCGCGTTTGCTTAACGC
>CAKUEZ010000068.1 GCA_934646965.1 uncultured Collinsella sp.
GAGGATGAAAGGAAGGCACAATGAGCGACGAAGAGCTCAAAAAGGTTGCCAACGAGGTAAGGAAGGGCATCGTCACCGGCGTGCACGCTGCCAAGTCCGGCCATCCGGGCGGTTCGCTCGGCGCTGCCGACATCATGACCTATCTGTACTTTGAGGAAATGAACGTCGACCCGGCCGACCCCCGCAAGGCCGACCGCGATCGCTTTGTGCTTTCCAAGGGTCACTGCGCGCCTGGTCTGTACGCCGTGCTCGCCGAGCGCGGATTCTTCCCCAAGGAGGACCTCGAGACGCTGCGCCACATCGGCAGCCACCTGCAGGGTCACCCCAACATGAACGACACCCCGGGCGTTGACATGTCCACCGGTTCGCTCGGCCAGGGCATCTCCGCCGCCGTGGGCATGGCCGTTGCCGCCAAACACTGGGGCGACGACTATCGCACCTACGCCCTGCTGGGCGACGGCGAGAGCGAGGAGGGCCAGGTCTGGGAGGCCGCCATGTTCGCCGGCAACCAGCAGCTCGACAACCTCTGCGTGATCGTCGACCACAACGGCCTGCAGATCGACGGCCCCGTCGAGGAGGTCAACGACCCCATGCCGCTCGCCGACAAGTTCCGCGCCTTCAAGTTCCACGTGGTGGAGCTTGCCGACGGCAACGACTTCGACCAGATCCGCGCCGCCTTTGCCGAGGCCCGCGCCACCAAGGGTCAGCCGACCGCCATTATCGCCGAGACCACGAAGGGCAAGGGCGTCTCCTTTATGGAGAACCAGGTGGGTTGGCACGGCAAGGCCCCCAACGATGAACAGTTTGAGCAGGCCATGGCAGAGCTCACGGCCGCCGGAGAGGAGCTCTAGGATGGCAGACGTCAAGAAAATCGCCACGCGCGTAAGCTACGGCGAGGCCCTCGTCGAGCTCGCCAACGAGCACGATGACTTTGTGGTCCTCGACGCCGATCTGGCTGCTGCCACGCAGACCGGTAAGTTCAAGGCCGCCTGCCCCGATCGCTTCTTCGATGTGGGCATTGCCGAGAGCAACCTGATGGGTGTTGCCGCCGGTATCGCGACCACCGGCCGCGTTGCCTTCGCGAGCACCTTTGCCATGTTCGCCGCCGGCCGCGCCTTTGAGCAGGTTCGCAACTCCATCGGCTATCCGCACCTTAACGTCAAGATCGGTGCCACGCACGCCGGTATCTCGGTGGGCGAGGATGGCGCCACGCACCAGTGCTGCGAGGATATCGCCCTCATGCGCGTCATCCCCGGCATGACCGTGATCGTTCCCGCCGACGACGTCGAGGCCCGCGCCGTGACGCGCGCCGCCTACGAGTGCGACGGCCCCGTGTACATGCGCTTTGCCCGTCTGGCCTCGCCGGTCATCAACGACCCCGAGACCTACAAGTTCGAGGTGGGCCGCGGCATCGTCATGCGCGAGGGCACCGACGTGACCATCATCGCCTGCGGCCTGATGGTCGGCGAGGCCCTCGAGGCCGCCGAGCAGCTCGCTGCCGAGGGCATCGATGCCGAGGTCATCAACATGCACACCATCAAGCCCATCGACGCCGACCTGATCGTCAAGAGCGCCACCAAGACCGGCCACGTCGTGACCGTCGAGGAGCACTCCGTGATCGGCGGCCTGGGCAGCGCCGTTGCCGATGTTCTGTGCGAGCAGTGCCCGACGCCGCTCAAGAAGATTGGCGTCAACGACACCTTCGGCGAATCTGGCCCGGGTGCCGAGCTCCTGCACAAGTACGGCCTGGACGCCGCCAACATCGTGGCAACCACCAAGGAGTTCTTGGCGTAAGGCGGTCTGCTTTGGCCTTAACTTGAGAGCCGCTTCCGCATTGGGCAATGAACAAGCCGGGGCGCCTTCCATATGGAGGGCACTCCGGCTTTGTGTTTGGAGACGGCAGGGAAAGAAGCTAGAGAGGTTTTACGGTCGGGGCCAGGGCGCAGTTGCGCAACATTCAGCCCTAAACCCTAACGGCCAGAGGCGAATCGGAGAGGATTTCGCCCTGAAATGCGATGGCATGCATCCACTCGAAGGCTCGCTGATTCACGCATCCTTGGCGGCAACGGCCCTCCTTGACATCATCAGGCAACCTGATGGCGTTTGAACGTCCTTATCGCGAGAGCAATGCCCGTCGCGAAAAGCAGGAGGTAGAAAGCGGCGAGGAACACGGGCAGCTCGACCACGACAGGGCCTATGGCATACGAGACCATGCCGAAGAGGTTGAGGGGGTTCAGTGCGTCGTAGGGGAACAGGTAGATGATGCGGTTCGCGATGCTGCTCGTCATCGTCGGCACGAAGATCGGAATCAAGATGAGAGCGACGCCGACTGCGAGGATTCCCATGGGGCTGTCTATCTTGGCTGACAGTGCGAGCACTATCCCAAGGAGGGCGAGGGTTGCGAGATACCCGACGAGGCAGCATATGAGGGCGGCGGCTGACAGGCTTATGCCGTAGGTGCATGTGATGTTGTAGATCTGGATGGGTAGACCTGCGCCGTCGGCTCCGTAGAAGACGAGCGTTATTGCCAGGAAGACGAGTGTGAAGACCCAGTATATGGCGCTTGCCGCGATCATAGAGGCCGCCGCCTTCGCGCGCCCGAGCCTTGATTTGCCGAACTTGGTGGACAGCAGGATGGCGTCGGTTTTGGCCCGGTACTCCCCGTTGAACACCGATGCGCACGTTATCACGACTGCGAGCATCGCGAATATGAGGAACTGGGCGAGGTTGAGGAAGTCCTCCCATCCTCCTGCGTATCCGTACTCGATGGGCGTTTGCATGCCTTGCGCCCTCTCGCTCCAGAACGCCCTCTCATCGTCGTTGTACGAGAGGGCCCCGTTCGCGTCGAGCCCGGAGGCTATCTTCGAGCGGACTCGCCCGTAGAGGTCGACGGTGCCAGTCGTGTCGATAGCGGCTGCCGCGGACACGGGCATCTGGTAGCCTTGCATCCAAGGGCTTGTCAGCAGCGCCATGAGGGCGCCGTTCTTCGCGCTGAACTCCCAGTACTCGTTCGCCTTCTCCCCGTAGGGCTTCCTGTCCGTCCTGTACTCTTCCTTGACCTCGCCGTCCGGACCGACGAACTCCTTGAACTCGCGGAGCGCCTCGGTGGCCTCCTCGTCGGTGATGGGGCCTGCGAGCGCTTCCGTGTTTGCCTTTATCTGGGCGATGGCGGCAGTGCCTTCGAATTCGGTGCCCATCTCCTTGGGGTCGAGGGCGTACTGGGACGTTATGTTGAAGAAGGCTATGACCGCGACCAGCGCCAGGACGGCCGCTATGGAAACCTGCGAGACGCGCCTTGAGAGCATCTTCTTGAGCTCGTATCTGATGAGGCTACCCACGGCGCGCTCCTTTCCTGCGTGCGATTGCGTCCCGTCCCGCTTCCGCTTTCGTCCGCGAAACCGGCAGGCCCCCGGACTGCTCCTGGAAGAGGTAGAGGTAGACGTCCTCCAGCGTCGGCTCCACGGCGCGCGCGCTCGGATGCGGGCGCTGCTGCGCCACCACGCGAACAATGGCAGAGCCGTCCTGGGCGTAGTGGATGTTGCCCACCGTGAGCGATGCCGACATGGCGTCTGCCTCCCTCGGGGCGACAGTGCACTCCCAGACGCATCCCCTGATGTCCCCTGTGATCTCGTCGACCGTGCCCGTCGTGATGATGCCGCCAGCGCGCATCACGAGGATCTCGTCGGCGATGTACTCCACATCAGAGACGATGTGCGTGGAAAGGATGACGATCTTGTCTTGGGCGAGAGAGGATATGAGGTTGCGGAAGCGGACGCGCTCCTTGGGGTCGAGCCCTGCGGTGGGCTCGTCGAGCACGAGGACAGACGGGTCGTTGAGCACCGCCTGGGCGATGCCGAGCCGCTGCTTCATGCCGCCGGAGAAGGTCTTGACCTTCCGCTTTGCGGCCTCTGCGAGACCGACAACTCCCAGGAGTTCGCGCGTACGCACTTTCGCCTGCTGCGCGGTGAGCCCCTTGAGCGATGCCAGGTACATCATGAAATCGCAGGCCGTGAAGTCCGGGTAGTAGCCGAAGTCCTGGGGCAGGTACCCGAGGCGCGCCCGATAGCCGTCGCCAAGCTGGTCTATGGGGGTGCCCCCGAACAACACGCTTCCCGATGTCGGCCTCATGACGTCGCATATCATGCGCATGAGCGTGGTCTTGCCTGCGCCGTTGGCCCCGAGTAGGCCGTAGACGCCGGGCGTGAAGCTGAAGCTCACGCGGTCGACGGCGATATGGCTGCCGAACTGCTTGGTGAGCCTGTCAAGCCTGAGTTCCATGTTCGTTCCTTGTCCTTCGTTCGATGTTGCAGGCATGCAGGAGGAGAGCTAGAGCGCCGCCTTTGACGGGCGTGGCGAGAGGCCGCCTGAGACGCAGCGTATGAGCCTTGACGCCTCCAGGGCGGTGAGCGCCATGGAGGCCATGAGCGCCGTGACCCATACGGCGAGAGACGCGCCCTCGTACCAGAGGGGGAACGCCGTGCTCAGCAGCCAGAGCGCTGCGAGTACGGACATCGCAGGGGCGACGCTGGCGACGAGCGAGTTGCCCGGCAGACGGCGCGCCGCATAGAAGCAGGCGGCACACGAGCAGAAGAACGGCGTGCATGCGTACAGCAGTACGCGAAGCGCGTCGATCCCCGCGAGCGTTGGCACTGCCGCAACGGAGAGCGTAATCCAAAGCACGTCGGCAAGGCCGAAAAGCAAAAGCCTGCTCGCCAACACTTGCACGCAGCTGAACCGGCACGAGTACTCCATCTCGCAGACGCGGGTCTCGAAGCTCTTGAATACCGATGGTGCCGCTATGGCAACCGAGAGGGCCGATGCCGCCATGACGACGACGGGACTTCCCGAGCGCGGGCCGATCACGCCGACGAGAACGAGCATGCATGCCAGAAGCGCGATCTGGAGCATCCATGCCCAGGGACGCACGAACCGGACCTGGCTCGCGACGAACCGCCAGAGCGGGATGTAATCCGCCTCCCTCGCGCCTCCGCAGGCGCGAGCCGCCTCTGCTTCCACGAGCAGCAAGGTGCGCTTGCGCGCCGAGGCATCGGGGGATGCCGCGTCGGCGGCGTAGTAGCTCCTCAGCGCATCCTTTAGCTTCGAGTCATCCATTGCCTTCTCCCATCAGTTCCTTGAGCCTGCCGAGCGCGCGCCGCTCGATTCGATAGAGAGCGAACCTCGACTTCCCCGTCACGGCGGAGATATCGGACATAGGCAGGTCCTGGCCGTAGCGAAGCTCGATGACCTCGCGCTCCTCTTCCGTAAGGCGGGCGAGGGCACCCGCCATGGTCAGCCGTCCGTCCATGTCTGCATGCCGCATGTCAGGAATTGTCTGCACATCGTCCTCGTCCAAGGCACCAACCGGTCTCTGACCTCGGTAGAAGTCGGCACAGACATTGCGCGCGCAGGCGTAGAGATACGCAAGGGGCTTTCCATGCTCGGCGTATAGCGCATCGCTCCGCACGAGCCGAAGGAACACCTCCTGCGTCACGTCTTGGGCATCCTCTTTCGAGGGGAGCCTTCGCGCGCAGTAGCGGTATACCTTGTCGTAGTGCTCCTCTGCGAAGCGCCCTACCAAAGAGTCGTTCTCGCGGCCTGGCGCGTCCGCCCTGCCGTTGCTGCCGTATGGAAAGCTATGCATTCTCTTCCCTCACCTCCTATAGGGCATAACGTGGTTTGGCGCCGGGATGTGCGCGGAATTTTGATATTTACGTCCCATTTTGTATCCATGCGGCAGCCCTGTGAGTGGCGGGCATTTCGCTGAATTCCAGCATGTCAGGGATGATGGCTGGGATATTAATGGGGTTAGGGTGCATCCAGAGCTTATTGCATCGGGCGGCTTGAGCGTTTTCGGAGAAGAGATTGGGCGGTTTATGCGAGAGTATTTAAGAGGTGGCACCGCTCATTAGAAAACCCTAACGTCAGACGAGTATCAGTCTGAGTGGTCTAGGTACAGAATTAAATTGATCTTAAAAGTCAATATTGACCTCAGAGGTCAATTGCAATATCCTTCTATCAAAGGAGGTGGCGATGGATATCGAATATGCAAGCAAGTCGCTGGAGAAGAGCCTTAAGGATCAGAGGGCGATAACGAGGAACTACGGCAAGATAGCCAAGAACCTCATTCATCGTCTTTCCGATCTGCGGGTTGCGAATGACCTTTCGCAGATTACCCATCTGCCGCCGCCGCGCAGGCACAAGCTGACCGGCAACTTTGAGGGCTGTTGGGGAATCGACCTCAGCAAGAACATGAGACTGGTCATCCGTCCCGTCGGGGAGTTTGACCCGGATGACCTTACGACGATCACCAGCGTCTGCATCGTGGATATTCAGGACTACCACTGAGCTAGGAGAGGAGAAGATAGCTATGAGTGATTTCATCGTCGCGCCCGGCGAGATCATCAAGGAATACCTTGATGCGCGCGGTTTGACCCAAAAGGAAGTTTCGAAGCGTACCGGCGTGAGCGAGCGCCACCTCTCCCAGCTTCTGAACGGGAAGACCAGGCTTACCGAGGACATGGCGCTGAAGCTTGAGAAGGTCATGCCCGACGTTCCCGCGAGTTTTTGGCTTAACTATGAGGTCAAGTATCAGGAGTACCTTGCCCGCGAACGCGAGGAGGCGCATCTGGAGGAGCTTGACCTTAAGGAGATCGCCAAGAGGTTTCATTTCAAGGAGGCTTTTGGACGTGTGGGCGGCATGTCCCTCGTTGAGCAGGCTATCGCGATGCTGAAGATACTCGGCATTACGGACTTTGACCGCTATGGGAATGCCGTTCCCGACGGAATCGAGTTCATGCAAGATGGTGGCGATTCCGAAGCCGTTGTGGTTTGGCTGGGGCTCTGCAAAGAAGAGATTGAGGAGCAGAACGACACTGAGAACTCTCCCGAATACTCCAAGAAGGATTTTGTCGATGCCATCTCCTATTTGAAGGACGTGGCCTCTAACACCGATTTCATGGCTTCGCTGAAGAGCTGCCGCATGCTGCTCAACTCGGTTGGCGTTTACTTGGTTTATAGGCCGGCTATCGCCAACGCCAAGGTACGAGGCGCCCTAACGTATTATCTCGGGCATCCGACTATTTACATCAGCGGACGCTACAAGACCCATGGCGATGCATGGTTTGCGATTGCTCATGAGATTGGGCATCTCCTCGACGGGCTTGGACAGAAGGGTACAGACATTTCTATTGATGACCCAAAGTTCAAGAGTTCTGACGAGGACGACGCGCGTGCCAATGTGTATGCGAGAAAGTTTTTTGTAGACGAGGACAGCTATCAGTCGTTCGCATCTACTGGAGATTTTTCCAGCGCCGCCGTAAAGAGCTTTGCCGCTTCTCAGGGAACGCCTCCGGGGATCGTCGTCGCCTTCCTGCAGCATGACGGCTTTGTGCCATTTGCTGAACTGAACGATTTGAAGGATCGCTTTAACTAGGGGGCGGAGCCGTGTACGTAATCGCCATCAAAAATCGGCAAAGCGAGTTCGCAGCGATGAAGATTCTTCAGGAAAAGAGCCTGTTACGCGACGACATGATTCCTCTTGTAGAGGTCATTCAAGAGAAGTTTACCTACGACAATAAGATTGACCCGTTTACAGGCGAAACCGTTCGCGAGGAGAAAGTCTGCAAGGGCGGGAAAATAATCCACCGAGCAGTAAAGGACTTGTCCTCTCCGCATGACGTTACGCTTGAGAAGATTGCCCGATTATTCCCCAATCGCCCTGTATTGGTCGACTACTTCAGGTGCGATCTCAGTAGATACCGTTATAAGCCTGACAAGATTCCCCTCGTCATTCAACTCAACAGAGACCTCGGGCTATACAAGACCAAGGTCCTCGGAATTGCTGCGTACCCAAACTTGATTCCCATCATCACTGTTAAGCGTGGCATTGACGCGCTGAAACCCGATGAGGTTTTGGCGCTTGCGGGTCAATTGAGGGTGGATAATCCGGCACAGCGAATTGCGATTCGCATCGACGACCTTGAGGGCTATGAAAGTGCGGTCAAACAAGTTCTGCGGGCGGACGATTTCCTTCTGTATGATTTCAACGAGCAGCCGATTCGCTCGAAGCCAATAGAGTGTATGCAGCTTCGGCGCCTTAATCTTCCCGCCCATCTTATCGCGCTTTGCTCTCCAAGGGCGAGAAACTCCACTGGCAAGGATTTCCCCAACGGAGACTATGCCACCATCATCAACAATAGCCACCTCGACACCTTTGCAAACTATGGTTTCCAAGGTGTCGGCGATTACGGCGGACTCCGCGACAACCTTCCATACGGAGGAACGAACAAGGGGCGAGCCCTTGCCGTTCTCTATGATGGCTCGAGGAACGAATTCAAAACCTTCGTGAACGACGACTATGATCGCGGGCCAAACGGCTACCAGGACATCATCCCAGCCATCTTGGCCGACGCCACGCTTAACCCCAAAGGGAACTGCCTTGCCCTTGGCATTGTTGCTGAAAAATACGCTCGAGGCACGCAAAGCACCTTTGCCGAGTGGATTAAGTACACGCTTATCCGCTATATACAGCAGCTAACAGAATCTTCGAGGGTGTTTCAGTAAACAATCCCCGGCTCTAACCTGTTGCGGTAGAACCACTCATAATCGATGCCCAAGATTCGCGGCTTGACTTTGCAGAAGTGCTCCCAGTAGGCACCGTAGCGTTGCTTGAGATAGGCCTTGAACAGCCGGTTGATTTTGGCCTGGCTGTTCTCGGCAAGACACTCCTGGACGATGGCGGGCTTTGACATGCCCCCGCCGTCGATGCCGAAGGTCTCGCAGAGGGCGCGCTTGGGCATGACCGCGAGCTGCTTTTCGGAGTCCAGGTTGGTGCTTTTGATGGCTTTGCGCTGTGCCTTGAAGTGATAGGAGCCGTCCCTTGCGTCCTGGCTGTAGGAGTAAATCCCACAGGCCTCGGGGACGTAGCTTGGCAGTTCTTGCCAACGCTTGTCGGACGTCACGACGTAGACGGTCTCGAACACGTCGAAGTAGTCGCTCAACTGGCCCTCGAGACGATCGAACGTGTCGAGGTCGGTCTTGATCTCGTAGGCGGCGCTGTGGCCGTTGACCTTACACATGTCCACGCGGCTGTTGCCGATGGGAAGCTCGAAGATGGAGATGTTCGCGGGGCTCAGCGGAAAGAGGACCCTATCGATGAAATTGGCCTTGATGGTGGCTTCGTTCGGGTAATAACCCATCACCAAGTCGTTGATGGTCCTTCGGGCCGCGTATTTGGAGTCGAGCGCGGGGGCGAAGTCGCCGAGGACGTCTTGGATGATGGAGATGAGCTTGGATTCGGAGAGAACAGTCGAGTATGAATCGTAGAGCCGCTTTGCAGTCTCCCTCAACTCTATGTCATCAAGTAGCATGGTCTCCATCGTTACCTCCGATGGGAATTTTACCATGATGGCCCAAAAACGCTTCTTAAGTTCGGTGTGTGTAACCCAGTGGGACGTATTTCTTCGGGCACTGCCGCCTTGCGGCTCCGATGCGCGGTTGACTTTTTGACGCCCGCCTAGGCTGCTCTTGATGAGTAACCAGGCGGGCATCTTGTTGTGCTTGCCGTACGAGCGGAAAGGCGGTTCTCGTGAAGGAGGGCTCGAATGGCGGGCAAGCGGACGAGGCGCAGCAGCAAGAGGCGGGCTCGGAAGACGCGCAGGAGCAAGGGGAAGTGACGGCCCTGGGCGGAGCCGGCGACGACTACCAGGCGATGCTTGCGAAGCGGGACGAGCGGATCGCGGAGTTTGAGGCACAGGTGGCCGATGCCTCCGCTTCCAAGGAGGCTGCCGAGGCGCTTCGCGGTGAGATCGAGGCGGTGAAGACCGCCGCTACGGACGAGCGCGTGGAGTACGAGCTGCGCCTCGTGGGCGCTCGCAGCGTAACGGCGGCCAAGGCTCTGCTCGCGGATCACGGCGGCGACGTGGTGGCGCTCAAGGTGTCGCGCCACGTGGGCGACGGCGTGGAGAGCGGGCCAACGCCGGCGGCCCGCGCCGTGCTGGCGGAGCTTAGCGGCGCGGGGATCGCATTCTGCGGGGTGGCGTGATGCCGGGGCGGCGCCGATGCGGCGGTCGCTTCTGCCGGACGCGATGAGCGTGCGGGTGCCGTTGGAGGACGGGTTCATACGGCTCGGCGCGGGTCGTAAGGCGCGTGCGTCCCATGTAATGGGGGAAACCGCAGCCAGCGATGCTTGGTGTGTGGCGGATATGCGAGGGGGTGGCAGGCGGAAAGGGAGCTTATTCACTTTCCCAAACCGCTCTGGTCATTTGAACGAGGCGCGATCTCTTTGAGCTTCTTGGGAGTCGGGGGCGCAGGTTCAGTGCGACAGAGCTGATATGTGCTCACGTTCCGCGCAAAGTTGCCGGATTGTCGATATGAGGAGAATGCCAGACGGGCTTATCGAGGAAAGCGGCCTGCTATACGTCGGCGTCACTCGCGCTCGAAAGGCGGCATATGCCTCCGCCTCGATGCAACGCAGGACAAAATCGGGAGACTGTCAGGCCACCTGTCCCTCTTGTCTAATGTCTATTCCGGGTATTGCGCCTGTGAGCTGGGCGGTGATGGATACGGAGAGCTGACTTCTGGTGCTACGAGACGTGTCTGCTATGGCCGTGAGAGCCGGTCAGTGTTCCATATCGGGTCCAAAAAGTAAGAAAAATGCGGCTGAAGGTACAGGTACCCGCAGCCGCTAAAAGCCCTAGGGCTTTTCACAATGATTGAAGTATGCCCGATTGAGGCGGACGGGGGAAGCGCTTGGAAAGCGCGGACCATCCATCAGAGGAGTTCGGATGAAGTTGATATTCATGGCGGCCGACGGGAATCCAAGGCGCGCCATGCTTCTTATGTGCAGCAAAGCTAATGCTGCTAAAATACAAAGCGCTCATGTAGTTTAAACGCACGACGATAAGGAGCACCAGTGGGTAACCACTTCCGTACCTCCGGTGCGGGCGATGA
>CAKUEZ010000069.1 GCA_934646965.1 uncultured Collinsella sp.
TCGAGCATGAGGGTCTCGACCAGGCCGGTGGTCACAGCGCCGGACTCGCCGGAGATGACGCGCGGATCGCCCTTCTCGGGAGCGCCCAGGGTGCGCATGCCGCGAGCGGTAACCCAGTCGGGGCAAGACACGAAGGCGGTGGTGTGATTGCGCAGGATATCCCAGCCCAGGATGTTGGGCTCGCCGCAGCACAAACCGGCCATGATGGAGGGCATGTCGCCGTCCACGATGCGCGGGTCGCCGTCGCCGGCGGCAGCGCCCTTGTACAGGCAGGCGGCCGGAGCGCACTCGACCACGACGAAGGTGGGCGGGTTATCGGGGTACAGGTTGGTGAAGTAGCCCACCACGGCGCCGGCGAGCGAACCCACGCCAGCCTGGACAAAGACGTGCGTCGGGCGGTTGATGGCCATCTCGCGCAGCTGCTCGGCAGCCTCGGAAGCCATGGTGCCGTAGCCCTCCATGATCCAGGACGGGATCTTCTCGTAGCCCTCCCAGGCGGTGTCCTGAACGATGACGCCGCGCTCGCAGGCGTCGGCCTCGGCGGCGGCCATGCGCACGCACTCGTCGTAGTTGACCTCTTCGATGGTCACCGTGGCGCCCTCGGCGGCGATGTTGTCAAAGCGGGGCTTGGTGGAACCCTTGGGCATGTGCACGACGGCCTTCTGGCCCAGCTTGTTGGCAGCCCATGCCACGCCGCGGCCATGGTTGCCGTCGGTGGCGGTAAAGAAGGTAGCCTGGCCAAAGTCCTCGGCCAGCTGATCGGAGGTCAGGTAATCGAAGGTGCAGTCGGCAACGTCCTTGCCGGTCTCGTCGGCAATGTAGTTGGCCATGGCAAACGAGCCACCCAGAACCTTAAAGGCGTTGAGGCCAAAGCGATAGCTCTCATCCTTAACGCACAGGTTGGACAGGCCCAGGCGCGCAGCCTGGCCGTCCAGGCGGGCAAGCGGAGTGACGGTGTACTGGGGGAACGACTGGTGGAAGGCGCGGGCCTTCTTCACGTGGTCGAGACTCATGATTCCCAAGTGCTTGTCATCGCTCTTGGGCATCGTGTTGCCCGCCCACTGGATCTTATCGGCCATACGGTGAACTCCTTAAGTCCTCTCTTGCCGGCCCCCGCATACGCGTTTCAGCCGTTCCCATTCATGCGGCTGAACTTTTATGTGGATGCCAAACAAAAAGTTTGTTAGCAATGTTCTATCACACTTTTTGATTGGCAAACCTAACAAATTGTTTGTTGCCGTAATCGGTACTTTTTCGCCGCCGAACGGTAACATAACGCAGCGACGCTTTCGTTATTTGCGAACAAGTGGGGTTTATGGCACAGTGTGCCCAAACTAATTTTTAGGAAGGCACCCATGACCCCCGCACAGATTGAGTTTTACAAGCGTCTTGCACACGGCCTGGCGCTCCAGTTTGGCCCCAACTGCGAAGTCGTCGTCCACGACTTGGAAACCGAGGACGTGGACCACTCCATCGTAGTGATCGAAAACGGCCACGTCAGCGGGCGCAAGCTGGGTGACGGCCCCAGCCATATTGTGCTTGAGTCCATGCACGATGGCACCACCGACGTGCACGACCGCGAGCCATACCTCACCAAAACCGCCGATGGCAAGCTGCTCAAGTCCTCGACCATCTTTATCCGCAACGACGAGGGCAAGCCCGTCGGCATTTTGGGCATTAACTTTGACATTACGCTTATGAAGGCTTTTGAGCGCTCGCTCGACGCCTTTACCGGCACCGGCGGCACGGGCTACACCGAGCCCGAGCCCATTACCAAAAACATCGGCGACCTGCTCGAAGACCTGCTGCGCGAGTGCGAACAGTTTGTGGGCAAGCCCGCGGCGCTCATGACCAAAGACGAGCGCATCCGCGCCATTGGCTACCTCGACCGTCGCGGCGCCTTCCTTATCTCCAAGTCGAGCGAGCGCGCCTGCGAGTTCTTTGGCATCTCTAAATACAGCTTCTATAGCTACCTCAACGAGGCCAAGGCCGCCGCCGGCGACAAATAGCCAGCGCGCCTACACCCCTCCCCTTTTGGGCACGAGTTCTGGAATGCACGAATCCGAGAGTCGGCCGCAAGGCAAGTTCCATATAATCGATGAATGTGAGTATTTCGAAAGGATGGGACAAGATGGGGTCGAGGAACGCATCACGCAACGGCCGCGGAGGCACCGCTTCTGGCGCCAGGCATGCGAAACACGCGTTTGACGAGGGCGAAGAGGGCCTTTTTGCGCTGAGCCTCGACGACGTGATGAGCGACCGCCCCTGGACCGCCGAGGAGCTCATGGGCGGCGGGGTTCGCCCGACAAGTGCAAAGCCCGCACCTTTTGCCACGCCCGCGCCGGCATCCGTGCCCGCGGACGACTTTGCCACCCGTCCCATCGTGCAGGCGACGCGTAAAGCCGCCCCTGCACCCCGTCCTGCCAGCGATCCGTCCGAGACGGCGGCGTTTCTCGCTGCGGCGGCACAGCGCCCCACGGCAGACAATACGATTCGCTACGCCGCCCCGCAGCAGCCCGCATACGCAGCCCCCGAGCCCGAGCTCGAGCCGCCGGTCATGGATCTGGACGACCTTTCCAACCGCCAGTTTGCCTTTGATTCCTGGGCGGCGGCAGATCTGGACGAGACCTCGGGCGGCATGCCGGCGCTCGATATTCCGGTAAACCCCCTGTTTGCGGCTGCCGAGGCGCATGAATCTACACGCAACAACGCCGCGGCATATGCCAACCGCCCGAGCGAACAGCCTCGCGCCGGCCGCATCGAAACCGAGGATTACGGCCGCGCGTCGAGCGGCTATTCTCGCGACCCGTTTGCCGCCGCGCCCGCTCCCGAATACAACCAGGCGAGTGTAAAGGCGGCCTCGGCATCGTCGTATACCCACGACATCGACGATGAGCGCGCTGCCGATTACCACACCGAGGAAGAGTCTCCGCGGTTCTCGGAGTTTCCCCAGGCGGCAAAGGTTGTCTTTATCGCCATCGTCATCGCTCTGCTCGGCGTAATCGCGTTTGAGGGATTCCAACTGTTCCGCGGCCCCACCGCCTCCGAATCGGCAACGCAGGAAAAAGAAAACGATAACGACTACCTGGACATCAACACCCTCAAGGGCGACCCCAACGACGGGGACGAGTAGTAGCGAGGGCGCAGGGCAGCAGCAAAAGCTAGCAGTGCGCTACGGCTCCAAGAGGCCCGCCATAAAGATGGGCAGATACAGCACCTCTCCATCGCGGTGCAGGTTGCACTCAGCAAGTACCAGGGCACGATCGATGCCGTAGCCCTTCGTCGCGAGCGCATTGTCGAGCGCAGCATGGGACTTAAAGCTCTTGCCCGACTTGACCTCGATGGCGAGCACCTCCCCGTCGAGCGTCTCCTCGACAAAATCGAGCTCGCCGACCTTTTTCGACGTAAAGTAACGCAGCCTAAACCCATGCGCTTTGAGCTCTTGGGCGACAAAGCCCTCAAACGCCGCTCCCATGTTCATGCCAAAGGCGTCTTCTGCCTCGCCATCAAAAACGCCTTGGGCAACCTTTTTGGAATACGACGACATGAGCATTCCGGTGTCCAAGTAAAACAGTTTGAAAAGGCTTCGCTGCTCTCCCAATAAAAGGGGCGCCACGGGTGCCGTCACGTTATAGACAGGAAGCGCGACGCCCGCTTCTGACAACCAGAGAAAATGGTCCGTCACCTGCGAAAAGCGCTTAACGCCACTTATCGACGACAGCCTGAATCGCTTGTTCTTGGAGCCGGCGTCACTGGGAATCAAATCGTATATATCGCGAATAACCAGGCGCAGCTCGGGCGGAGCATACTTTGCAATGTCATCGCGATACAGCGCGTGAAGGTCGCGGTGAATGTTTCGAACCTCGTCGACGTTGCGCGTCGCCAAGAACGCATTGACCGCGTCGGGCATGCCGCCCACCACCACATACTGGTGGAACAGGTCGAGTAGGCGATCGTACAGATAATCGGGAAGTTCCTCTTCGTTCTTTAGACAGCCTCTGAGCATGTCGAACGCGTTGGCAGCAACACCGTTTGCCCAGCAGAACTCCTCAAAGTCGAGCGGGTACATCTGGACCTGCTCGACATACCCCACCGGTAGCGAGTCGATACCCTCGAGCTCAACGCCAAGAAGCGATCCGGTAAGGATGTAGCGAAAGTCACCGCGCTGCACGAGGTATTTGATAAACGTCACCACGTTGGGGCATCGCTGCACCTCGTCGATTACCACAACGGTCTTGTTCGCAACCATCGGCTGCGTCGCAGCAATAGACATGCGCATAAGAAGGTCATCCGCGCTCTTTGCCGCCAAAAACGAATCGCGCACGGACGTGTCGGCGATTAGGTCGAATGTGACGACATGCTCAAACGATTCGCTTGCAAACGCGTTGACCAGATATGACTTTCCCACCTGCCGGGCGCCCTTGACCAAAAGAGCTTTGTTGGGCGACGAGGCGAGCCAAGATTCAAACTGTGCTTTTGCTTTTCTCTGCAGCATAGGCGCACCCCTTATTACGTGCTGGTTTAGCATTAGGATACACTTTTCCGGGATTGTAGGACGATTGATTCGACACTTTTCCGTAGTTTCCAGGTACCTATTTCGACATTTTTCCTGACATTTGCACAGCTGATTTCGACACTTTTCCGTAATTTAATGTCTAATTTGTTGATGCCGTATGCAGTTCCACAAACAACACGATGTCAAAAGACCGACACTTGCGTATGCCTTTGACATACACAAGTGTCAGCGAGGTTCATTTAATTGACCGGAACGCCTTTCTGGCCGTCTGCAGGATCAGTAGACAGGGTGCATCCCAACCATCATGTCGATGCTGAAGGCTGGGAAATAGATTCCCAGCCTTCAACCTAGCACTGCTTTATAAGATCGAGCACCGCTGGAATGTCATCGGTATTCCGAAGGGCAACATAGGTCGGTAGGCCCGGGCCAAAACCGCCCTGCGAGCGTTTGTCCTGGCACATGTCCTCTGGATCCGTTAAATCATCCACGCTCTTTGCCAAGCCAACGGCAATCCAGCCACCGTTGCTAGTCCTGCCTTCCAGCACGACATGCAACTTTCGTTTGCCCGACCTGAATCCTACGTAGTACTTGGCCATATAGGATTCCCACGAAGGATTGGCGTTGAGGATGGACTCGCATATCTCTTCGAACAGTTTTTGATTAAGCCCACCCTCGGCAAAGGTTGGATGGTTCTCTTGCAAGGTCCAGACAGGAGCCTCGTCAGACTCCCCGCGAGAAGGACGGTACTTGTCGACGACGTCTGCCGGAAGGTCGGGATACCTCCATATCTCACACGCCTCTTTCGCCAACTCGCTAGCGCGCTGTCTAATCTCCTCCTCGCCCCATTTTTCATGCGAGGCAATCGACTTGTTCAGGTAGAGCGGGCTGCACTTAAGCCCCACGTCAGGAAGATTGAGCTTGTCCGAGAACGACCGGTTTGAGTACTCCTGGTTGTAGCCCGTGAGCGTTAGATTTCCCAAGTTGTTGCATAGCCTGTCGTGGACGTCTTCCCAGTTCTCACCAAGCGATTCCTTCCAGCCGTGCTCATCATCGATCGTCTGGGGCATGACGTGCTCGATCTGGTAATTGTCAGCCGAGATGGGCTCCTTCGGGTGGCGCCAGTTCTCCATGCGCTCCAGGTAATAGCGCTTTTTGGAGAAGCGGTTGTAGCAGTCACGCGTCTTAAACTCCTCGACAAAATGCTCGTCTGTCGGGAAGTACGCAGTCATACCGCTGCTGTGGATAAGGAGCATCGCCGTAACGTACTCCTCTATATCGTCCTGCTGCTCGAGGTTGCGATACATGCCGGCAAAGAAATTATTTAGGCCCGTGGTAAGCCTGCCGCAAACCGCCCGCCTGAACAGGAACGACTCGATAGTCTCGCAGATACGCAGAAACGCATTGTGGTTTATCATATTTCCCTCGTAAACCGAGTAAAGCAGCATCAAAAGAGGCCTGATCTGCTTCACATCAAGGCTTACAATTCTGCCAAATACTTGGTGCAGGCCATCGTCTTTCTCCTCGCCAAGGAACAACCTGGCATATCTTTGCGCATATTCGCGGAGTTCCTTCAGCAGGCCCTCGGTATCCCCATCGTAGTCGTCAGCGAAATAGCGTTTGAACTCGTAGTAGGCCTCGTTTTCCTTCGGCATCCTATTGGGAACCTTGAGCCACAACCAGTACCAGATAAATGCATTGAACTCTTCTTCGCCGCCTTTTCCGAACAAGCGCTCGAGCGGATGCCAGTAACCCTCGTAAAGCTTGGTCTGCTCGTCGTTGGGAAGCGACATAAGGACGTAGTTCCGAATGAGGTCAATAGGCGTAAGCGGCTTGCCTTTGGAGTTCATAGACTCAAATATGAGCTGGGCATTATCAACGCCAGCGGTGAGCTTAGTGTCGATGACCTGCACGCGGTTTAGCCCTGCCCAAAGCCTTGCCGGATCGAATGATTTCCCGCGCATTTTTTCACGGAAGAACGTATGGTTCTCGACGATGCGATCCGATTTTTCATCCGGCACGGGAGACCCAGACACGATGGAGAACAGCGTCTCTTTATCGTCCTGCGAGAGCACCAATTTATAGCGCGCCAGACCGTTGTAGTCATCATCGTTAAAGAGGTAGTTCTTCCGCAGCGCCGAAATCTTGAGATCGCCAAGGAAGCCAGCCTTGTCGGGATTACTCTCCAGATAGTCAGCCAAGGCAGCAATCATCAGCGAAAACGTCGTCAGGCGCTGCTGTCCGTCAATCAGAAGCACGCGCGAGATACTCGTAGCAGAGCTCTCGGACTCGGGGATATAGAGCATCGACCCCACGAAGTGCGATACGCCATCACGGCCAGCGCGCATGACGTCGTCCCAAAGCACCTCGCACTCTTTTTCGCTCCACGAGTAAACTCGCTGGTACACGGGAATGACGAACTGCATCTTCGCCACGCCCATAAGGTCGAGCAGATTCGCCTCGGTTGATTTCATTTGCGGTTGCCCCCTTTTCTTGTTATGCGTCACTTACCGTCAGCCCCTCATTGAACGGAGGGCGCTAAAGACGAGAGCATCGATGCACAGAAGCAACCGGGATGCTCATATCGTTAGATTCTACAACGCAAGCAAACGCTTACGCCGTCATGGTGGAGTGCGATCGCTGCACGCCACTCCCCAAAATCATACGATGTCAAAAGACTGACACTTGTGTATGCCTTTTGACATTGCCACAGTCTTACGGGCTTCTTGTCTCATATGCCAAGAGCGGATATCTAGATCGCTGCCTCTCCCGCCTAAAGGAGCTCGACAAGAACTGATCGAAGGGCAAATCAGACATCGAGCAAGTCGCCGACCTGCTCATCGCGCCTCGCAAAAATGGGTAAGCACAGGGCCATCTTGAGCGATGGCGATGATGGCACGGAATTGCAGCCGAGTCGCCCCGACCTATTCGCCACCCGATGCCGGCAAGCTGTTGAGCGGCTCACTCTCACCGGCGGCGCCAAGGCGTTTCTGCATCTTCTCGATCAGCTTAAGGGTTGAAGACAAATACCCAAGCCCCTTCTTCAACTGCTTGAGCAACCTGCCATCCCTGCGATCCCCCTTTCCATTCTCCTTCTCGACATCCTCCTCAACACCAGCGATGCTGCGCCGCACGGCCTCGGCTGCCTTCCGCACCAAAACGGCTCCCTCATGCGGGCAGCGGTCAGTTGCCACATCAAGAAAAGCAAGAAGCCTCGAACATTCAACGAGCACGAACTGCGCATAGTTCTCCCCCATCGATGCCGCCAAGGCAACGCCGCCCGACCCCAAAAGACCAAGCGCGGCGCCGCTCCCCGTAATCAAAGCAGTCCCGCCGGCCATTCCCATGCCGCCGGTGGCCAAGGCTCCGCCGCCAGCCGCAGCAAGGCTCGCATTGACAAGCGCTGCTCCATGGAGGCCGACAAACGAGCCTCCGAAGATGCCGACAGCGATATCCGAAGCGAATGCCGCAGCCACCCCTCCTGCGCCTACGAACGCCGCCGCAGCAATGGCACCGCCCACCAAGAGCTTTGGCAATGTATCTGAAAGCTCACGAGCGCGCGCCCCGCGATACTTCTCGAGGGAACGTATGGCATCCGAATCAACCGCGTCTTGTCTCCTGGGAAATTCATCTTTAACCCAAGACCCACTCTCCTTCAAACCTTTGTATTCCTTCTTCTCTTCATCTCCTATCTGGAAATAGGGGTGAAACTCAACCAGCTCCTGAGCGATCAGCAAAGCGCGCACCTTACCGCCTCGCTGCCGCGAAATAGCCTCAAGGACTCCGTACGCATCATCCTCGCTCAAAAAGTAGCCGTCTGCATCAATGCCTAAGCCATCCGCGACCGAATCCCGCCACGCGTGGGCCCAGCTCCTCTTTTGCCCTTTGCGCACTTCGTTCTTCTCGTTCCCGCAGTCGTAGTTGATGGCGGCAAGCTTCAGCGAGAAGGCAATCCTCGTCGTTTCTCTATCTAGGCTATAAAAGTGGAATCCATCGAAAATATCCTGGCGGCGCCTGGCGCGCTCAGCCCAAGCCTCGGACATTTCCTCCGCCATATAGCCCCAGTCGGCATGAAGTGCAAACGCAAGGCGTCCAACTCCGACGTAGTTTATACGCAAGAAGAACTTCTGGGCGAAAACGACCTTGTTTCCCTCGCATTCGATACCTGCCCTGACCGCCGCCGTCGCCAGATTCGCCAGAACAAACGAAGTGCTCGAAACCGTGACCATGCGAGTGAGGGCCCTACTGTTGTAGGGCATAAAATGCGAAGCCTTGAGTTTGTTCAAGCCGGAGACCTTGCTCACTTCACAACGCTCTAGCTCGGCCTTGAGCCTTGAAAGCATGTAGAGACAACGAACGATAACCTCGTTGGCCACGACTGCTGGCACTTGGCTTAAAGCCTGATCGAGAAGACCGACTTCCATCCGAAGGTCGAAGCGAATGGGCTTGCCGTCCTCGGTTTTGAACACCGTTCCGTTAAACAGCTTTGAGATCCATTGCTGAATGCGAATATCCTCACCCTTATAGGCAATCTGCACGTCTTGAAAAACAGGTAGGGAGGAGAGCTCCTTTAGCAGGGACAGCACGATGCCGGGAATGCCCGTCCCCTTACCGGGGTTGGAGCTGTACCCCGCCATGTCGCTCACAAGATGCATCGCCCAGAACAGAGTGCCGAACGCGATCTTCTCCGGAACGTTCCTGCCTATAAGAGGGCAGTCGGAATCGAAGGCGGCGGTAGGCAGGTCAAAGGCGACAAACCGGCCGGCAGTATCGGCACCATAGCCTTTGCCCGTGAATTGCGAGAGGATCGAACACGCAAGGCCAACCAAACTCGGGTGGTGCGAAAAATCCCGCAGATGATGTTGGAGCCCGCCGCCAAACTCGGCGGTCAGCTTGTCCGCCGCAAAAGGAAACTCTTTCTCCAAAAAGCGAATAGCATCTTCCAGAGTTGCATCCGCCTTTGTCATCCCCGCAGACTTGGCAACCGTAAGAACGAAATTGCCGACCTTCTCATCGCCCCAGGCTTTGGCACCCTCCAGGTTGAAGTCTTTCTGCCACAGGATATTCAACGCGCCCGTGAGGAGCCCGCTAACGGCTGCAAGTTCATAGTCGAGCTTCGTAGCCTTTTCAGCCCGAGGGTCAAAATCAAAGAGGACCTCCTCCCCATCGGGAGCGTCCTTAAAACCAACCAGCACAGCGTTACCGTTCAGCGGCACAGATGTAACTTTGGGCAGTTGAGATATGGTGTAAACTATCTCGCCGCCACTCAAAACAAGTTCGTCTGCCATACCGGTTTCCTCCTGCAAACGCGTAAAATCAGATTGCCCTACGCCGCCAGATCCCTCTCGTAGAAGCACTCGATAATCTCGATGGTACAGTTGCTTATAACCTCGTCGGGATAGCTCGCCTCTGGCAGCCCGTATGCCTCATTGTGCACGATAACGCGCACAGCGTCACGGGTCTATGCCTGTCCATCCAGCGAATCATGTTTGCAAGCCGTTCTCCGATAATAGCTGCCTTCTCGATGTCCGCACTCTTGACCTGCTTAGTCTCAGCGGGTGTCAGTGTGTCCTTGAATAACATCTCAAACACAGCCATCTGCTGCTGATTCTGGGATCTTTCGCGCAACCATTCCTTCTGCTTGTCGCCAAATTAGCACCCGCTCTACCTCCCCTCCGCCTTCAGCTGCAGCAGCAGGTCGCCCAGCTCGGGGCACTTGCTGGAGAGGCGCGTCTGGGGTCGCTCGCCCATCCCCCATCGCTGGCGGACCTCCCGTGCGCGCGGGCTCACGCGGTAGTCCCCGTCCATCACCTGCTTGAGCAGCTTGGCGGTCACGCGCGCGTCGGCGAGGGCGCTGTGGGCGTGGCCCGTCGACTCATCAAAATCGATGCCAAACCACGTTGCCGCATCGCCCAACGAGACACGCCCGTGGCTGCCCACATCCATGATCGAGGTGTAAAACGCCTGTAGGTCGGCCCAGTCCGTAGGAAAGGCGGCAAGGTCGATACGCTTTGCCTGGCACTCAGTCAAAAGCTGTCGCCGGTCCGCCCCACTCCAGCAAACCACCTGGGCGGAGAAGCGACCAATCCAATCGCCGAGCCTTTTCATCACCATGTAGAGCGGATCGGCCATCGCGGTGTCCACGGCCGATATCCCCGTAAGCTCGCGGACGGGATACGCGACGCCTTCGGCATATTCCGTCTGCACAAACTGCGAGAACTCGCCCATCACGTTGCCGCGGTTATCGAGCTTGAC
>CAKUEZ010000070.1 GCA_934646965.1 uncultured Collinsella sp.
TTTTCGAATGAGCGGGCACTTTGTTGTCGGCTTTTTGAACCGAGACGTCGAGAAGGAATATCAAAAACTCGATGGAACTCAGCGAAGGCTCGTCCGTATTGCAGTCGCAAAATTAAAGACGCGTGCCGATGAAATCGGAACGCCACTTCACGGTGTGCTTGCCGGCTGCAAAAAGATTAAATGGCGAAAAGCAGGACTCCGAATGGTTTTTCGAATCCGAGAGGACGGAACGGTTGAGATCGCTGAAATCGTGGCAATAGGGCGACGCGACCGGTCTGAAGTCTATAAGACGGCGGCAGCGCGCCTGTCAAAGCGACCAGCCATGGTCGAATACGATGGAACTTTGAGATAAAGAAGGCCGAAGCCCCAGATTGGGCTTCGGCCTTTTTGCTTGGGATTGAATTGCGCTGCAGGCTGACACGCCTCTAGAGTTGACGCAGGCCCTCTTCCAGGCCGGTCTTGCTGTCGGTCTTTTCGTCGCGCATCTTGATGACGCGGGCGGGAACGCCGGCCACGACGGCGCCGGCGGGGACGTCCTCGACACATACGGCACCGGCTGCCACGACGGCGCCCTTGCCCACGCGCACGCCCTCCAGGACCACGGCGTTGGCGCCAATCATGACATCGTCCTCGATGATGACGGGCGTGGCGCTCGCGGGCTCAACGACGCCAGCCAGTACGGTGCCGGCGCCGATGTGGCAGTTCTTGCCCACGGTGGCGCGGCCGCCCAGCACGGCACCCATATCGATCATGGAACCCTCGCCGATAACGGAGCCGATGTTGATGATGGCGCCCATCATGATGACGGCGCGGTCGCCAATCTCGACGCGGTCGCGGATGATCGCGCCCGGCTCGATGCGGGCGTTGATGCCCTTAAGGTCGAGCATGGGGACGGCGGAGTTACGGCAGTCGTTCTCGACGTCGTAGTAGTCGATAGAGTCGGCGTTGGCATCGAGGATGGCCTTGAGCTCATCCCAGTCACCAAAGACGGTCTTGCCACGGCGGCCGCCGTAGACGTGTGCGTCGCCCCACTGGACCTTCATGCCGGGCTTCTCGCGCACATACAGCTTGACGGGCGTCTTCTTGGGCGCGGTGGCGATGTAGTTGATAATCTCCTGTGCATCCATCTCGGCTGCGTTACTCATTTACTGTTTCTCCTTTGCGTGGGAACGGTTGATAGTTTGTTAGGCGAACATGACCTGGTCGAAGGTGTAGAAGCCCGGCTCGCGGGCGACGAGCTTCTGAGCGGCGGCCAGGGCGCCGTTGACGAAGATCTGGCGGCTCGTGGCGCGATGGCTGAGCGTGACCTCCTCGTCCTGGCCAAAGAAGCTCACCTCGTGCACGCCGGCGACGGTGCCTCCGCGCAGCGAGTGCATGCCGATCTCCTTGGGGTCACGCGCGCCACACATGCCCTCGCGACCGTAGACGGGGTGGTAGCCGGCCTCGGGCTCAGCCTCGACCACGGCGTCGAGCAGCAGCTTGGCGGTGCCGCTGGGGGCATCGACCTTTTGGTTGTGGTGCGTCTCGACGATCTCGCAGTCAAAGCCGGGCAGCTCGCGCGTGGCCTGGGCCACCAGGTGACGCAGGGCGGCGATGCCGATGGAATAGTTGCCAGAGTGCATGACGCAGGCGTTCTGGCCCAGCTCGCGCAGGCGGTCCATCTGATCAGGCGTGTAGCCCGTGGTGCCGGAAACGAGTGCGGCGCCCGTGCGTTCGACATAGGCAACGACGGCATCAAAGGTCACGACGTTCGAGAAATCGATAATCACGTCAGCCGCCGGAGCGCTTTCGAGCTCGGTCAGGTCAAAGCCGATCTGGGCCACGATATCAAAGACGGGCTGACCGGCGGCATCAACGATGCTCTCAGCGGTGGTGCGGATGAGCGAGCCCATGCGGCCCGTTCCCATAATGACGGTCTTAATCAAGCAGACCAGCTCCCTTCAGAGCATCGGTAAGTGTGGCGCGCGTGTCGTCTGCCATGGGGCACAGCGGCATACGATAGTTGGCCTCGATCATGCCCATCTGGGCGAGCGCTTCCTTAACGGGGATGGGGTTGACCTCGCTAAAGAGGGCGTTGATGAGCGGCTGGCCGCTAATCTGGATTTCACGGGCGCGCACGATATCACCGTCCAGATAGGCACGGCACATGTCATGCACGAGTTGCGGCTGCACGTCGGCCCACACGCTGATGGTGCCTGAGGCGCCCAGGCTCATGAGCGGCACGGTGAGCGCGTCCTCGCCCGAATACATGCGGAAGTCGTCGGACAGCAGGTGCGCGATCTTGGCAGCATAGGCGACGTTACCCGAGGCCTCCTTGATGCCCATGATGTTGGGGTGCGCGGCCAAGCGCTCGACATTGCGCTCACTGATGCCGCAACCGCAGCGGCCGGGGATGTTGTACAGGATGCAGGGGATGTCCACGGCATCTGCCACAGTTTTAAAGTGCTGGTAGATGCCCTCCTCGTTGGACTTGTTGTAGTAGGGGGTGATGAGCAGCAGACCGTCGGCGCCCAGGCCCTGGTAGGTGAGCGACTTGGTGAGCATCGTTTGCGTGGAGTTGGAGCCCGAGCCGGCGATGACGGGGATGCGACCTGCGACCTGCTTGACCACGGCGGCGACGACGGAGTTGTCCTCGTCATCGGTCATCGTGGCGCTTTCGCCGGTGGTGCCCAAGGTGAGGATGGCGTCGGTGCCATTCTGCAGATGGAAATCAATAAGGCGCTCGAGCGCGTCAAAGTCGACGCTGCCGTCCTTTTTAAACGGCGTGACGAGGGCGACGATCGAGCCCTCGAGATTGCGGACATCCATATTCTTCTCCTTCGCTTCTGCGATCTGGATGCGTTTGTTCCATTGGGCGGCGACGGCCAGGCGCTCGTCCTGAGCACGACGGCGGGCGGCATCGGCGCGCGATTTGGCCAGCAACTCGCGTCCGCACGGAAGGACGTCGAGCGTGGCAAAGTAGTCGCCCGGGCGCTCGGCACGTCGAATGAGGTCGGCCGAGCCGTCGGGGCGCAGCAATACCTCGGCAGAACGCAGGCGTCCGTTGTAGTTGTAGCCCATGGAGTAGCCGTGCGCGCCCGTATCGTGGATCACGAGCAGGTCGCCCATGTCGATCTGCGGCAGCTGACGGTCGATGGCAAACTTGTCGTTGTTCTCGCACAAATTGCCCGTGATGTCGTACGTGTTTGTGACGGGTGCTGCGGTTTTATCGGGACCGCCCGGCTGGCCCATCACCGTGATGTGGTGGTAAGCGCCATACATGGCGGGACGAATGAGGTCGACGGCGCTTGCGTCCACGCCGATATAGTCCTTGTAGATCTGCTTTTCGTGAATGGCCTTGGTGACCAGACATCCGTAGGGGCCCATCATAAAGCGGCCCATCTCGGTGCAAATTGCCACATCGCCCATGCCGGCGGGGACCAGAATCTCGTCGTAGGCTTCGTGCACGCCCTCGCCGATGGTGTGGACGTCGTTAGCCTGCTGCTCGGGCAGGTAGGGGATACCCACACCGCCGGACAGGTTGATAAAGGCGACATGTGCGCCCGTCTCGTGCTCCAAGCGCACGGCAAGCTCAAAGAGGATGCGTGCGAGCTTGGGATAGTAGTCGTTGGTAACGGTGTTGCTGGCAAGGAAGGCATGGATGCCAAAATTCTCGGCGCCCTTGGCCTTGAGCATGCGGAAGGCCTCAAAGAGCTGCTCGGTGGTCATGCCGTACTTGGAATCGCCCGGGTTGTCCATAATGCCGTTGGAAAGCTGGAACAGACCGCCCGGATTAAAGCGGCAGCTGACTGTCTTGGGGATAGGACCAGCAACGCGCTCGTAGAACTCGATGTGGCTGATGTCGTCGAAGTTGACGATGGCGCCAAGCTTGTCGGCAAGTTCAAAGTCGGCCGCTGGCGTGTCGTTGGACGAGAACATGATGTCATGGCCGGTGATGCCCAGCGAGCGTGCGATCATGAGCTCGGTATAGCTCGAGCAATCGCAGCCGCAGCCGTATTCGTTGAGAATGGAGATGAGCGCCGGGTTGGGATTGGCCTTGACGGCAAAGTACTCCTTAAACCCCGGATTCCATGCAAAGGCGTCGCGCGCCTCTTGCATGTTGCGGCGGATGCCCGCCTCGTCGTATAGGTGAAACGGCGTGGGGAACTGCTCGACGATGTGCTCGAGCGTCTCCTTGTCCACAAACGGCTGCTTTGCCGCATACGCCTCGTTGGGGGTCAGTGCCATGTCCCGTAAACCTCGCTATCCAGACGGCGCCATCGGCGCATCGAATCCGCATAGCGTGGACCCAATGTCCGGATAGCGCTCCCGCATTGCTGCAGACAGTCCTGCGGGTGTTTCCCGCAGGCCCACCAGGCTGTTCGTGCCCGAAAAACCCAGTTCGGCGGGTTTCGCCTCCCCGCAGGGTCAAAGTCTGCCGACTCGCCCGCGGCTCTTCGTGCCCGCGCCTCTATCAAGTGGTAAAGACCCTACCACGTTGCACTTTACCAAACAAGAGTATTCGTATATAACGTTTAAAAAATGCAGGGATATGCTGGAAATAAGGGTGCGGCAATCTTGCGGCACAATAAATAGCAACCGACGTGCACCTAAGAAAGGAACCTTTATGACCGAGCTCCAAGAACTCCGTCGTTATCGTCGCGACTTGCATCGCATTCCGGAGCTCGACTTCGATCTTCCGCAGACGATCGCCTATATCGAGGGTGTGCTCGCTCCGCTTGCCTGCGAGGTGACCCATCCGTGTCCGAGCTGCGTCTGCGCCTTCTTCGATGCCGGTGTGGGCGCTGCGCACGCCATGGCGATTCGTGCCGACATGGACGCCCTGCCTATCGCGGAGGCGACGGGTGTTGATTTCGCCTCGACGCATCCCGGCAAGATGCACGCTTGCGGCCACGATGGCCATATGGCCATGGCGCTCGCGGCAGCGACTTTTGTCGACCGTACGATCCGTGAGCAGCTAGGCGTCATCAAGCGCAACGTGCTCTTTGTGTTTCAGCCGGCCGAGGAAACGACCGGTGGCGCCAAGACGGTGTGTGAAAGTGGCGTGTTTGAGCGTTACGGGGCCGATCGCATCTTCGGCTTCCACGTGTGGCCCGATCTGCCCGCCGGCACGTTGGCGAGCTGTTCCGGTCCACTGCTGGCGCGCTCGAGCGAGACACACATTCATATCCATGGCGCGAGTATCCATATCGCCAAGACCTACGGCGTTCCGGTCGAGGAATCGCACGATGCGGCGCTGGCAGCAGCCAAGTTCTTGGTTGCCGAGCGCGAGCTGATGGACGAGTTGGGTTCCGACGAGCCCTGCATTGGCAAGTTCGGTCTGCTGCAGGCCGGCACCGTCTGTAATGCGGTGGCAGGGGAGGCCCATGTCGCCGGCAGCCTGCGCGTGTTTACGGACGATATGTTCGACCGCGCGCGCGAGGGCGTGCGCCGTGTGCTGGATGAGGCCTGCGCTGCAACGGGCTGCACGTACGATCTCGACTTTGCCGAGGGCTATCCGCCAGTCGATAACGACCCCGAGCTGTTTGCCGGCGTTGTGCTTGCCTTGCCCGAGCTGCAGCTGGTGGATGAGCCGCTATTGATTGCCGAGGACTTCGCGTTCTATCAGCGCCATCTGCCGGGCGTGTTCTTCTTGCTGGGCACGGGTATGCCGGAGGGCCAAGAAAACCCGAGCGATTCGGATGGCTGTCCCGCCTATGCCACAAGCGCCCTGCATACGGATACCATGCTCTTTGACGAGAAAATCCTGCTCAAGGGCCTCGATGTCTATAAACGATTGCTTTCGCTGGCCTAATGGGCAAAAGGGTAATTACCTAGAAAATACGAACAGATGTACGGTATAATAAAGATGTAAGTCTATAGAAACGTTTGACGTTATTAACGTAAGGCGATACTATGATTGCATCATATAAAGATGAAGACACTGAACGCTTTGCAATGGGTGTACGGATTAGGAAGTTCATTCCTTTTGAGCGGGTCGCCTTGAGGAAGATTCGCCAACTGCAGATCTGCGCTTCGCTTGATGATCTTCGCGTTCCTCCGGGCAATCGTCTTGAAGCGTTGAAGGGCGATCGCGCCGGTCAATATAGTATCCGTGTTAATGAGCGCTATCGGGTCTGTTTTGAGTGGAGACAGGGGATGGCTTGGAATGTCGAAATCGTCGATTATCACAAGTGATGAGACTGCGCCAGATTTGCTGCCGCCGGTGACTCCTGGCGAGCTTCTCAAAGAGGAATTTCTTGTCCCTATGGGCATTTCTCAATATCGCCTTGCTAAGGAGACCGGGATTCCGGCTCAGCGTATCGGACAGATTATCTTGGGAAGGCGTCGCGTGACGGCCGATACCGACCTTCGCCTGTGCCGCTACTTTGGCCTGACGGATGGTTATTGGCTGCGCGCTCAGATGGCGTTTGACCTTGAGGCGGAGAAGAGGCGCATCGAACCGGAACTGGATAAGATCGTTCCTGTCCAGCAGGCCATCGCATTGTAGAGCCCAAAGAAGCTGAGAATGGAGTGGCGATGAGGCGACGTCGGCAATCTGCCGTATATAGTCCGGGTGGTTGCGGGTGTGGTTTGCTACTGCTCCCGGTTATTGCTGTGAGCATAGGCGTGATGTTTGCGCTTGCCGGTTTGGCTGCAGCGGCGCTCGTGCTCTTGATTATCGCCATTGGCGTGACAATCTGGCTCTATCGTTGTCGCGAACAACGCCGCGCCGACGGCAAGACCAATGTGGGATGGGTCGCCTTTTTGGTCATCGCGTACCCGTTGAGCATTAGCTACCTGTTGTTCTTTGTCTTACTGCTCATCAGTACCTTTACCGGAAAATCTGTCACGGTGGGGTGATACCGTCGGCAAGCGACCGCTCGGAGTGCTCTTGCCTGGTGTTTAGACAATTGCATTGACCATTTGCCGCAACATTAGCCGCCAGCTAATGAATTAAAACTCGTTGCCCCCTACGATGTGCTGTGTGCCGGCGCGGTAGCCGGATCGTAGGAAGGATGCAGAATGAAAAAGCTCGAAAACGAAGTGCTGCTGAGCCGTCGCGCTGCGCTTGGCGCATTCGCCACCGTCGCCTTGGGAACCGCCGGCCTTCTTGCCGGATGCGGTAGCGATAAAGCGACCGTCACCGAGGACGCCGGCGATGGCGACAAGAAGGAAGAGGCGAAGAAGGAAGAGCAGTCCACGACTGACCTCGCCGTCGGCACGTCGGTGACCACGGCCGCCGGCCTTTCCGTTGTCGTCGATTCCGTCCAGACCGGCCTTACTAATTATGACGGCTCGACCATGACGGGCATCCACGTTACGTACGTCAACAATGGCGACGAGGGCGCGGATTACAATGTCTACGATTGGAAGGGCGAGGACGCCAACGGCGCTCAGCAAAACCAGGGGTACTACAGCGAGGGCTCCGATGAGCTGCAATCCGGCACCCTTGCCGCCGGGGGCTCCGTGGCGGGCAATATCTATTTTGATGGTGACATCAAGAAGGCCCTGTATTTTGCCAATATGTTCGATAAGTCCGCGACTGCAAGCTGGGTACTCGCCTAACTTGTTGCCGCCGTTGTTCGTATGGGGAGGTGAGGCCGTATGACCGCTAAAAAGCTGACCGAGGAGCTGCTCAACGAGCTGCTCGATGCGCCGAGTATCGACGGCTATATCAGGGAGCACGATTTTGCCGCGCCATCGCTTTCGGACTATCTAAAGCAGCTGCTGCAGGAAAAGGGCTTGGAGCGTTCGCGCGTGGTGCGTATGGCCGACCTCAACGAGACCTTTGGATATCAGATCTTTACCGGCGCGCGCCATCCAAGCCGCAATAAGGTGCTGCAAATTGCCTTTGCCATGGCGCTGACGCTCAAGGAGACCAATCGTGCGCTGACGGCCGCCGGGGTGAGCGTCCTCAACTGTAAGGATCGCCGCGATGCGATTATTATCTTTTGCATCGACCGCGGCTGCAGCCTGCAGAAGGTCAACGAGGAGCTGTATCGCTTTGGCGAGGAAACGGTGAGCTAGCGGCTGCCGACCGAGCTGACGGTAGTGCCGAAATAGTATGCAAGCGAACGGGGCGCGGATGCCATGGGGTGTCCGCGCCCTGCGCTATGATGGACGGTATGGATACTCAGAGCCCTACATATTCCGACGACGAACTGACGGCTGCGCTCGCCCAGCACTTGGCGTCGCTCGACCGCGACGACAGCTATCGTGTGGAGCGTGTGCTCAAGTGCTCGGATGTCGAGACCACTGAGCTTGTCTACTTTGAGGGCTCTGGTGGTGGCTCGCTCGGCCCCTTTGTCCGCAAGCGTATCGATGCCTCGGCACAGATCGGCGGGGCCTACGAGCGCCTGTTTACGGCTCAGTGCGCCGGGCGGCGTTTTGAGCATCTGCCCCGGATCGTCGACTGCCGCCGTGTGGGCGACGAACTCAATGTGGTGATGGAATACGTCGAAGGTGAAACACTCGAGGCATTGGTGGGCCGCCTAGGAGCGACGCCCGATTACGCCCGCAGGCTGTATCCTGTTCTGTGCGATGCAGTGGGCGAACTCCATGCCGGCTTTGCGGCGATGGGGGAGGCGGCGGCACCGGTGATCCATCGCGACCTTAAGCCTTCGAACATCATCGTGTCGGGCGTGAGACATGCGGCCGATGCCGGCATGACCTTCTCGTCACTGGTGATTATCGATTTGGGCATCGCGCGTGTCTGGCGTGACGGTGCCGATGCCGATACCGTCAAGTTTGGCACGCGTTCCTATGCGCCGCCCGAACAGTACGGTTTTGGGCAGACGAGCGTGCGCAGCGATATTTACGCGCTGGGCGCGCTGCTGTTCTTTTGCCTGACGGGGACCGATCCCAAACCGGGGCGGGACATGCGTGAGCAATGCGAGGCACATGGCGTTCCCGTCCCGCTGACTGATGTAATCTGCATGGCGATGGCGCTCGATCCGGCCAAGCGCTTTGCGAGCGCGAAGGCGTTGGGGCATGCTGCACACGCGGCGTACGAGCTGTGCCTGCCCGGGCCATCGCCCGCGATGCCGCCTGCCGCCAATGCGCCCCGTGTCGTGGTGCCCCGGGTGCCACAGCCTGTTGGCCCCGGACCTTCATCTCTCGCCGATCAGCTTCCGCCGGCTTTGCCCACTCCGTCCAGATGCGCACGTCTGCTCTCGCGTATCCCCGAACCGGTGGGGCGCATATGGAACGGATGCATCTATGCGGCAACGCTGTTGCTGTTGATGGGTAGCCACCTTGCCGTGTTTTCGCCGACGGGTGAAAACCGCAACTATCCAACGTGGTTTTTGGCGCTTGAGTATTTCTTTATGGTCGACGGCCTGGTGTTGCTCATTGTGTTTGGCATCATCGATCGCCGTAGGCTCCGACGTCGCTTTCCCATACTCGATCGGTATCGGGGGAATGCCTTTGTCGAGCTATGGCTTAAGGCGCTGGCGTTTATGGCCGCCGTCATGTGCGTTGTCATTGTTGTCGGCAACGCGACCGGCGTCGTCTCCTAGATAAACGAAAAAGGGCCCCGATGGGGCCCTTTGCAATAGCGCTTAGATGCGGTTCATCTGGGAAGCAACCTTGTTGTACCAGTCCTGCCATGTGGGCGGGCAGTACTTTTTGGCGGCCGCCGGGGTAAGCGTTGAGCCGTAGTTGGCGCCCAGGTAGGCAACATGGGCGGAGATGCCTTCGCTCCAGCTGCCAAAGCTGCGCCAACCGCCGCCACGGGCGCTCCAGCCCCAGGCGTTGTAGGAATTGGCGCAATAGAAACCCTTGCTGCTCTCGATGCAGGCGATGGCGGGGGACCAACGGGGGTCGACGCCGGTGTTCCAAGCGGCGACGGCAAAGTTGTAGCCCTGACCTGCCATGGGAGAGCCGGCGAGGTAGTTGTCGATGCGGCTCGTCCACTCGTTAATGAACGAGTCGTAATCGGAGTTACCGCTGTTAGAGCTATTCACCGTGGTGTCGATGGTGGTGTTGGAATTGTTTGCCTGGCTGTTGGAGTTGCTGCCGCTTACGCCCTCACCCGAGAGCTTCTCAGCTGCGGCGGCCTTGTCGGCCTCGAGCTTAGCCAGCTCGGCGGCGTTTTCCTGCTCGGCCTTTGCCTGCGCCTCGCTGCGGAGCTGCTGGGCCTGAGCCAGCGCATCCTCAGCGTTTTTCTGCTCGCCCTCGAGCTGAGACTTTGCCTGCTCGAGCTCGGTTTTGTTCTGCTCGAGCTCGGTCTGCATTTTGTTGAGCTCTTCGATCTCGTCGACGCTCGAGCTCGTGATCTGGTTGGTGTACTTGCAGGTGGTGATAAAGTCACCCAAGCTTTGCGTGTTCACCAGGAAGCTCACGATGGGGCTGGTGCCCTTCTGGTACTTATACAGATCGCGCATGGCAGAGCTTGCCTTGGCCTGCTGCTCGGGCAGCTCGGCCTCAATCTTTTCGATATTCGCCTCATTGGAGTCAATCTGCTTTTGCAGATCCTCGAGCTTGGTACGGGCGTCGTTGTAGGCGCTCGTAGCGTCCTCGATCTTTTTCTGGGCGGCGGAAAGCTGATCCTGCGTTGCCTGCGAGGCGGCATAGGCCGCGACGGGGGAGAGCATCGGCGTGGCCGT
>CAKUEZ010000071.1 GCA_934646965.1 uncultured Collinsella sp.
CCACGGTCCCGCGTAAAGGTATGTTTTCGCTCCCTGGGACCGAATCCTGGGGAGCGTTTTAGTTTGAGGAGCTAACTATGGCAGAGAACCAGAACGCCGCCGATCAGGCATCGACGCTCAACGACGAGCGCGCCACCCGCCTGGCTAAGCGCGCCTCCCTGTTCGAGGCAGGCCAGAATCCGTATCCGGAGCACTCCGAGATCGAGGACTACGTCGCCGATATCGAGGCTAAGTACGCCGAGCTTGCCGATGGTGAGGATACCGAGGACGTCGTGAAGATCGGCGGCCGTGTGGTTGCCAAGCGCGGTCAGGGCAAGATCATGTTCATCGTCGTCCGCGACGCGACCGGCGAGATTCAGCTGTTCTGCCGTATTAACGACATGGACGAGGCCGCATGGAACACGCTCAAGGCCCTCGACCTGGGCGACATCCTGGGCGTGACCGGTGTGGTCGTGCGCACCAAGCGCGGCCAGCTCTCCGTCGCCCCCAAGAGCGCAACGCTGCTGTCCAAGGCCGTTCGCCCGCTGCCCGAGAAGTTCCATGGCCTCTCCGACAAGGAGACCCGCTATCGCCAGCGCTATGTCGACCTGATCGCCAACGACGATGTCCGCGAGACCTTCCGCAAGCGCTCGCAGATCCTCTCCACCTTCCGCCGCTTTATGGAGTCCGACGGCTACATGGAGGTCGAGACCCCCATCCTGCAGACCATCCAGGGTGGCGCCACGGCCAAGCCGTTCATCACGCACTTCAACGCGCTCGACCAGGAGTGCTACCTGCGTATCGCCACCGAGCTGCACCTCAAGCGCTGCATCGTCGGCGGCTTTGAGCGCGTCTTCGAGATCGGCCGCATCTTCCGTAACGAGGGCATGGACCTGACTCACAACCCCGAGTTCACCACGATGGAGGCCTACCGCGCTTTCTCCGACCTCGAGGGCATGAAGGCGCTCGCTCAGGGTGTCATCAAGGCCGCTAACAAGGCTATCGGCAACCCCGAGGTTATCGAGTATCAGGGCCAGACCATCGATCTTTCCGGTGAGTGGGCCAGCCGTCCCATGACCGACATCGTCTCCGACGTGATTGGCAAGCAGGTCACCATCGACACGCCGGCCGAGGAGCTCGCCGCCGCCGCGCGTGAGAAGGGCCTGGAGATCAAGCCCGAGTGGACCGCCGGCAAGATCATCGCCGAGATCTACGACGAGCTGGGCGAGGACACTATCGTCAACCCCACGTTTGTGTGCGATTACCCCATCGAGGTCAGCCCGCTTGCCAAGCGCTTTGAGGACGATCCGCGTCTGACCCACCGCTTTGAGCTGGTTATCGCCGGCCACGAGTACGCCAACGCATTCTCCGAGCTCAACGACCCGGTTGATCAGGCCGAGCGCTTTGCCGCCCAGATGGCCGAGAAGGCTGGCGGCGACGATGAGGCCATGGAGTACGACGAGGATTACGTGCGCGCGCTCGAGTACGGCATGCCTCCCGCGGGCGGCATCGGCATCGGTATCGACCGCGTGGTCATGCTGCTCACCAACCAGGCTTCCATCCGCGACGTGCTGCTGTTCCCGCACATGAAGCCCGAGAAGGGCTTCCAGTCCGGCGCCGCTGCCGCCAAGGCTGCCGAGGCCGGCAACGCCACGAGCCCGTTCGTCAAGCCGCTCAAGCCTACGGTTGATTATTCCAAGATTGCCGTCGAGCCGCTGTTTGAGGAGTTTGTCGACTTTGATACCTTCTCCAAGAGCGATTTCCGCGCCGTGAAGGTCAAGACGTGCGAGGCCGTCAAGAAGTCCAAGAAGCTGCTGAACTTCACGCTCGATGACGGCTCCGGTACCGACCGTACCATCCTCTCCGGCATTCACGACTACTATAAGCCCGAGGACCTGGTCGGCAAGACCCTGCTCGCCATCACCAACCTGCCTCCGCGCAAGATGATGGGTATCCCCAGCTGCGGCATGCTCATCAGTGCCATTCACGAGGAGGAGGGCGAGGAGCGCCTCAACCTGATCCAGCTCGACGCTTCCATCCCCGCCGGCGCAAAGATGTACTAGGGGGTTACGCGGTTCTACGAACCGCGTAACGGCTCGACGCTGCGCGGGCCGCATTTGGACAATCTGACGTTCAACTTCAAGGGCGCGACCAGAAGGTCAGCGCCCTTTCGTTTCACGTCACCTTGTCTCAAATGCGACCCGCTCGCTGACTTATGCTCAACCTATGGTGTCATCTCGCCCCAAAAGGACCTTAGTTGGCACTTAGGGACGTTCCTTTTGTGCCGGCACTTGGGGACAGTCCTAGTCGTCGGAGGTCTACCGGCGCGTTGGGGGTTTGCGCCTTCCATGCATGACAGTCGTCTCTTTTATGTTTCCTTTAGCTATCGCTGCCTAGGATGGGGGTTAGTCGATGGGAAGGGAGCACCGGGATGGACGATGCGAGCGAGCGCGCGATCGAAGAGGATATGCTCGACCAGTTCAATTTCTTTGGTGAAGAGGATGAGGAGCTGGCGGACCGTCGCAATCCTGCGCCGCTCGATTCCTTTGACCTTGTGGACGATAGGCCGAATGAGGACGAAGACCTGGCGAAAGACGAGCCGAAGGACAAACCGAACATGCTGCGACCCGACTCGTGGCCTTCGATCCTCCCGCAGCACCATGGTGTGCGTGCTGGCGAACTCCATATGAAAACTGACTGGCGCCAGATCGTGACCGCGGGCGATCAACTTGCGGTTAACGCACCACTGACCGATAAGTCGTCCATCATCTGCCGCACCGGTATGCTCATGCTCGCAAGCGGCACCGGCGCATGGCGCGTGCGCGACACCATGAATCGTGTAGCCGCCGTGCTTGGCGTCACTATTCATGTCGACCTGAGTCTCCTGTCGTTTGAATGCACCTGCATCGAGGATGGCCACTGTTTTAACGAGGTCGTGAGTCTGCCGACTACGGGCGTCAACACCCATCGCATCTGGATGATGGAGAGCTTCTTAAAGGAAATCGAGACGTATGGCCGCCACTTTACGGTGCATGAATACCACGAGATGCTCAAAACCGTCGAGAGTTCAAAGCCCGATTATGCCTCGTGGCAGCAAGGGTTGGCGGCTGCCTTTGCCTGCGCCTCCTTCGTATTTTTGCTCGGCGGCGGCCCGATCGAGATGGCCTGTGCATTTGTCGGCGCAGGCGTTGGCAATTTCGCTCGCTCGCATGTCCTTAAGCAGGGCCTGGGCCAGTTTAGTGCGCTTACAGTCGGTGTCGCGCTCGCATGTATCTCGTACCTGCTGGCGCTGCTTGGCCTCGACCAGATCATGCCGGGAGCTATGGCGCATCAAGAGGGGTATATCGGTGCCATGCTGTTTGTGATTCCCGGTTTCCCGCTCATCACGGCGGGTCTCGATATTGCCAAGCTCGACATGCGAAGCGGTATCGAGCGCCTTTCCTATGCTGTGGCGATTACCGTTATGGCTACGCTTGTGGGCTGGATGGTTGCCGAGTGCGTGGGGTTGGCGCCGGACGATTTTGCGCCGCTGGGACTTTCGCCGCTGACGTTGACGCTGCTGCGCGTGGTGCTGAGTTTTGTTGGCGTGTTTGGCTTCTCGGTTATGTTCAACAGTCCCGTCAAGATGGCCGCGGCGGCCGGCCTTATCGGTGCCGTATCGAACACGCTGCGCCTTACCTTGGTTGATGCGCCTACGATTCTGCCTTTTTTGAGCCTAAGCGCTGGCATGGCTCCCGAGGCGGCCGCCTTTGTCGGGGCCTTGGCATCGGGTCTGCTGGCAAGTCTGGTCGAGCTTAAGCTCACCTACCCACGCATCGCGCTCACGGTGCCATCGATCGTCATCATGGTTCCGGGCTTGTACCTCTACCGTGCCATGTACTACATGTGCACCTTCGATACCGTCAACATGCTCGGCTGGTTCGTGCGTGCCATCCTCATCGTGGCGTTTCTGCCCGTGGGCCTATGCGTTGCGCGTACCCTCACCGATTCTCGTTGGCGCCACACGAGCTAATTGGTGCAAGGGGGTCAGGTTACCTTGCACCAAGTTGGTGCAAACAAACCTGTCCCCCTTGCGCCACCAGTAAGTTGCGGAGAAATAGGGACGGAAAAGCCGCTTGAAAGGTCAAAACAGTCCGTATTCCACCGCAACTTAGAGGGTGCTGCCGATGATTTGTTTAGGACGGGAAAAAGACGCATCATTCGGAGCATTCGCGCTCCACATCTCCACAAACTCAACGCTTACGAAGCGCATCCCTTTCGTGTTAGGGTGAGGACACCACATAAGTAGTCGCAGACGCACGTAACACGGGCGGGCGAGATGAAGTCCTAGTAACTCCATCTTGCCCGCCCGTTTTTGTTGGCGGCGCCGCGGCGCAACACAGAAAGGAACCTGCCCTTCATGCCTATCAACAAACGAGAGAGCCTGCTGTTCACCTTTATCATGTGCTTTTGCATGGTGCTCTGGATGAGCATCTACAACGTTGCCCTGCAGCACGGGGCCATCAACGGCGAGGTCGTTGCCGCTGCGTGGCTCGGCTTCCCCGTTGCCTACGTCTTTGCCATGTGCTGCGACTGGTTCGTCGCCAGTCCGCTCGCCAAGGGTTTTGCCTTTAAGTACTTGGTCACGCCGGGCAAGAGCTCGCCGCTCGCCATGACGCTCGCCGTCAGCTCCTGCATGGTCGTTCCCATGGTCATCATCATGTCGCTCTACGGCGCGTGCGAAGGCTTGTTCCATATGCCCGGCGGCCCGCTCGCAAACCTGCAGGTGTTGCCGATGATGTGGCTTGTCAACATCCCGCGCAACTTTATCATGGCCCTGCCTTGGAACCTGCTGGCAGCTGGTCCGGTTGCCCGTTTTGTCTTCCGTCGCGCCTTCCCCATGGGCACGGTTTTTGAGCAGCAGCATATGGAGCTCGTGCGCATGCCGGGCGCTCCAGTTGCCGATGCCGCCGGCGACGTTGCCGGGAACATGGACGCCGAGCCCGCCTGCTAGATAACAACTCAAAACCAAACCGCCAAACGGACCCGAGCGATTCCTTTTTTGTAGACGTTGTCGCGCGGCTACGGGTGGGAAAGGTCCCAACGGTTAACATATACTCCATATGGGTAAAGAGACCAAAGCGCTGCCGCGGGGCGGCGCTTTGCGTTTGAAAAAACTAGCTCGTCTAAGAGGAACTAGCATGTTAGACCGTTTTACCGATCGCGCGCGCAAGGTCATGTCCATGGCCAAGCAGGAGGCGCTCGATCTTCACTCAAATAAGGTGGGCACCGAGCATCTGCTGCTCGCGCTTGCCAAGGAGGACGAGGGCATTGCCGCCGAGGCACTGCGTTCGCTCGACATCTCCTACGACGACATCATGGACACCCTCAAGGAGGTCCAGACCACGGTTCCCGAGCCCAGTGAGGAGACCGAGGCAGCCAAGCTCGCCTTTACGCCGCTCGTCATCAGTGTGATGGAGCGTTCTTTCCGCGTGGCGCGTGAGAACAACCAGACCTACGTGTCGACCGAGCACCTGCTCATCGGCATCGTCGAAGAGGGCAACGGCATGGCCATGGACATCCTCATGCGCCTGGGCGTGTCGTCCGCTTCCATCAAAAAGGCTATCGAGAAACTCACCGCCAAAGATCAGGACAAGAAGCGTCCGCTTGCCGGCGCTGGCGCCGGTCGTCCCGGTGCGGGCCTGCCGTTCTTTAGCGGCTCGGATGCCTCCCAGCAAAAGGGGAGTGGTACCGATACGCTTAAGCAGTTTGCCACCAACCTTACGCAGAAGGCGCGCGACGGCGAGCTCGATCCCGTGATCGGTCGCGAAAAGGAAGTCCAGCGCATGATGGAGATCCTTTCGCGCCGTACTAAGAACAATCCGCTCATCCTGGGCGACCCCGGCGTGGGCAAGACCGCCATCGTCGAGGGCCTGGCTCAGCAGATCGCCGCCGGCAATGTGCCCGAGAACCTCATGAACCAGAATATCTGGACGCTCGACCTGCCGGGCCTCGTTGCGGGCGCTAAGTATCGCGGCGAGTTTGAGGAGCGTCTCAAGAACGTGATCCAGGAGGCCACCGAAGCCGACGACGTCATCTTGTTTATCGACGAGATGCACACCATCATCGGTGCCGGCTCTGCCGAGGGCTCTATCGACGCGAGCTCCATGCTCAAGCCCGTGCTCGCGCGCGGTGCTTTCCAGATTATCGGCGCCACCACGGCTGAGGAATTCCGCAAGTACCTCACCAAGGATCCGGCCTTTGAGCGTCGCTTCCAGACGATCGATGTGGAGGAGCCGAGCGTCGAGGACACGGTCAAGATCCTGACCGCGCTCAAGCCGCGCTACGAGGAGCACCACCACGTGCGCTACACGCAAGGTGCCATCGAGGCCGCCGCGAACCTCTCCAACCGCTACATCCAGGATCGCTTCCTGCCCGATAAGGCCATCGACCTCATCGACGAGGCCGGTGCCCGCGCCCGCATTGCCGCCAACCGCGCGCCCGAGCCCGTGCGCGAGGCCGAGCATCGCGTGGAGGAGCTCAAGGCCGCCGCACAGGAGGCCACCGAGAGCGACGACATGAACAAGGCCGCCGAGATCACCGAGCAGCAGAAGGCCGCCGAGATTGAGCTCGCCGAGGCCAAGGCCGCCTGGACGGCCGAACTTGACGCCAGCCCGCTCACCATCGATGTGAGCCAGATTGCCGACATCGTGTCCGTGACCTCGGGCGTGCCGGTATCCTCGCTCACCGAGAGCGAGAGCCGCCGCCTGTTGCAGGCCGAAAGCGTGCTCAAGACCCGCATCATTGGCCAGGACGAGGCCGTCGAGGCCGTCGCCAAGGCTGTGCGCCGCAGCCGCTCGCCGCTCAAGGACCCGCGCCGCCCCGGTGGTAGCTTTATCTTCCTGGGTCCCACCGGCACGGGCAAGACCGAGCTCGCCAAGACGCTCGCCGAGTATCTCTTTGGCAGCAAGGACGCGCTTATCAGCTTCGACATGTCGGAGTTCGGAAGCGAGTTCGAGGTTTCCAAGCTCATCGGTAGCCCTCCGGGTTATGTGGGCCATGACGAGGGCGGCCAGCTCACCAAGGCCGTGCGTCGTCACCCGTACTCGGTCGTGCTGTTCGACGAGATCGAGAAGGCGCACCCCGATATCTTCAACATCTTGCTGCAGGTGCTGGAGGAGGGCCGCCTGACTGATAGCCAGGGCAAGACGGTTGACTTCCGCAACACCGTGATCATCATGACGTCCAACGTGGGCGCCCGCGAGATCGCGCAGGATGCGAGTGTTGGCTTTGGCACCACCGGCGAGCAGGGTCTCACGTCGAGCGAGATCAAGGGCCGTGCGATGGGCGAGCTCAGGCGCCTGTTCCGCCCCGAGCTGCTCAACCGTATCGACGATATCGTGGTGTTCCAGAAGCTCTCGGGCGAGAACCTGACCAAGATTGCGCACCTGCTGGTGGACGATCTGCGCCAGCGCCTGATCGCAAACGGTATGAACATCAAGCTCACTGATGCGGCCTATGACAAGATCGTGGCCGAGGGTACCGACCTCACCAACGGCGCGCGTCCGCTGCGTCGTGCCATCCAAAAGCTCATTGAGGATCCGCTGTCCGAGGAACTGCTGGCTGGCGAGTGGGGCGAGGGCGATACCGTCCTGTGCGACGTGGCCGACGGCAAGTTTGTCTTTAGCCACGGCACGGGCGAGATCCCGGCACCGCGTCCGGCGGGCACGCTCGGCGGCGATACCGCTCCGGCGGCACCGCACACCGGAAACGCCGCGCCCGTAGGTGGCGGCGTGAGCTCGGGCCCCGGCGGCATGATGCAAGTCGGTTCCGGCGCGCTGTAGGGATTGAACATAACCTTGCAAGATAGGGGCGTTTCCGATGAGGAAGCGCCCCTATTTCTATTGAAATGCGCTCATATCTGCCGTGCTATACTAATTTCAAAGATACGTATAGCAAAGGAGCCGATATGTCTACATCGATGCTCGACACACGGCCGGTTCAGATGAACGTGCGCATGGATCGCCAGCTCAAAGAGGCTGGGGATGCCGTGCTGGCACATATTGGCATGACGCCGTCGCAGGCTGTTCGGGCGCTTTGGGAGTATCTGGTCATCAATGAACGCATGCCTTCAAAGGAGGGGAGCGCAGAGATTCTCTCCGATGAGGCGAACCAGCAATTCGTGGAATCAAGAGCAGCACAGGGTAGCCATATCATTCGCGATTCGTGCCTCAAATACGGCATCCCCATCCCTGAGTTCTCGGGAGACTATGACGACCTCTATGAGGAAGCCATGGCAGAGCGCTATCCCGAGTGGGTGGAACTATGAGTGCGGGCGGCATTCTCAAGCTGCTGATTGATACCAACGTATGGATGGATTATTTCTCTGGCAGGTCCGACCGTACGGCAAATGTAGTCCGTCTGGTCGAGATTGCCGACGCCTCTGAGCGGATTGCCCTGTTCGCTTCGTCGCTTTCGGTTAAAGACGTTTCTTATCTTGTCTCGGCGGCAATCAAGCAGGAGTGCCGAAGAAAGACTGGCTCATTGAGCAATGACGCAATTGCGGCAGCGGACGAGACTGCCTGGGCATGCGTTCGGCAAATGCGTGAGCTCGCCCTCATTGCACCGGTCGGAGCAGATGAGGTCTTCGATTCGTTTGTGTTCAAGTACCATCACAACGACTTTGAGGACGACCTGATGCTGGGCGTTGCCAATCGTATCGATGCCGACTACGTGGTAACGGAGGATAAAAACCTCATTAGACATACCAATGGCGTATGCATTGACGTAGAGCAGGCGCTGAGGTTGGTTGGCGAGGCCAAAGACCCCTCTGTGCGGCCCATCTAGCCTGCTCCATCTTGATAAAGTGGCGTTTCCTCACCGTTAGCCGATTATGCGAGGGCGCTCGGCGTTTTCGACTGGTTTATGCAAACAAAGTCTGGGAATATACAGGTTGCATGTCTTACTGTCTAACCAGTTGCGCCAAGGAGGCACCATGGACTACAAGATTACCGGTTACGAGCCCGCCCAGCTGTTCCATTACTTTGAGGAGGTCAGCGCGATCCCCCGTGGGTCTGGCAACGAGAAGGGCATCAGCGATTTCCTGGTTGCGTTTGCCAAGGAGCGCGGTCTCGATGTGTATCAGGACGAGGTCTACAACGTCATCATTCGCAAGCCCGCTTCTGCCGGCGCTGAGGACGCCCCGACCGTCATGCTGCAGGGCCACATCGACATGGTGTGCGACAAACTGGGCTCCGTTGAGCACGACTTTACGACCGACGGTATCGACCTGGTCGTCAAGGACGGTTTCCTTACCGCCAACGGCACCACCCTGGGCGCCGACAACGGCATCGCCGTCGCTCTGATGCTCACTGTTCTCGATGACGATTCGATCGTTCACCCCGCCCTCGAGTGCGTATTCACCACCGACGAGGAGACTGGCCTGGTCGGCGCCGAGACGCTCGACAAGTCCCAGATTAGCGCCCGCACCATGATCAACCTTGACTCCGAGGAAGAGGGCGTTGCCACCGTCAGCTGCGCCGGCGGCGTCGTCGTTACCTACACCTGCCCGATCGTGCGCGAGCACAAGACCGGCAGCACTCTCACGCTCGACATCTCCGGTCTGCTTGGTGGTCACTCCGGCGGCGATATCCACCTGGAGCGCGGTAACGGCAACCTCATCATGGCCCGTATCATCGACCGCCTGATGGTCGCCGGCGAGCCCGCCATTGTCAGCTTTAACGGTGGCACCAAGGACAACGCTATCAACCGTGAGTGCAAGGCCGAGCTGGTTTATGCCGACCATGCTGCCGCCGAGGCCGCGGCCGAGATCGCCGAGGGCATCATCGCCGACGTCACCGCCGAGCTCGAGGTCTTCGACCCCGGCTTTACCTGCACCGTCGAGATTGCCGATGACGCCGAGGTCGAGGCCATGGACGAGAAGTCCGCGCTCGCCCTCATCCGCGCCCTGCGCCTTGCCCCCAACGGCGTGATCCGCCGCAATGTCGCCACCGACGGCTCCGTCGAGGTTTCCTCTAACATCGGTGTGGTCGCCACCTCCGACGACCAGGTCAAGATCATGCTGTCCCCGCGTTCCTCGATCACCTCGCTGCAGAACGAGTTCAAGGATCGCCTGCAGACGCTCGCCGATGTTCTGGGCTTCGATGCCAAATTTGAGTTCGAGTATCCCGGCTGGAGCTATGCCGAGCATTCGCCGATCCGCGACGTCTTCGTCGAGAGCTATCGTGAGCTCTTTGGTTCCGAGCTGCGCATCGAGTCCATCCACGCCGGCCTTGAGTGCGGCCTGTTTGCCGAGGCCCTGCACGGC
>CAKUEZ010000072.1 GCA_934646965.1 uncultured Collinsella sp.
GAAGATTTGAACTTCTGACCTCTTCCGTGTCAGGGAAGCGCTCTCCCCCTGAGCTAAACGCCCGATCAAGGGTGCGCAAGTGCGCAGGGAATAATATAACGGAGCTCCAACCCGGTGGCAAGAACATTTTTTAAAAACCTGCGATTTTGGGCGCGCTTGCGGCCCACCGCGGCGCGAATTGCGCTCGAAAACCCGCGTTTGTACCCCCGATGAGCTGCATGTTCGCGTAAAATAAGTCCATTATGGGCAAACAGTGCCAAGCAGTTCACAACGCGGCATATAGGGGAGGGGCATGTCGGACGCGCGCTCGCTGCGAAAACAGTTCAATCGCATGCTCGCCACGTTATTGGTGGCCCTTGCTGCTGCCGGAGCGGTAACGTATGCCTGGTACATCTACAATGCCAACCGTCACATCACCGACGTCAAGATGGCGGCGGGCACGGGCGTGACCTTCCTTATCTCCAACGAGTACGATGGCGACTACAAGACCAACGCCGGTTTGAGTTTCTCTGGGCTGCTTGATCCCGTTTCGACCGACAACGTGCTTAACGGCTTCCAAAAGGTAACGGGCTTTACCGGCGGAACTACACAGGACTCGCTGTTCGCCAGCATGTTTGGAGCAGCCGAACATTCCGATTACTACAAGACCTCCCTGTACCTGGCAACCAACTCCGCCGCGACCGATGTGTACCTGTCGGGCATAGATTTTACCGAGCAGGACCCGGCGAACCCCATCTCCACCGCACTGCGCGTGGGACTGGTCACCTATGCCCCGGGCGAGGGCGACACCGTAACCGGCCAGTACATCTTTGAGGTCTCGAGCGACCGCAATCCCCAAGCGCGTTACAACACGCTCGACGGCAAGGACGCTGGCGAGAGCGAGCAAGATCACCTGGTGCTCGATAGCACGCGATCCGATGGCGCAACGGTCCACTTTGATCAGCTGACCAGTGCAAACTTTTGCGATTACAACGAGGACACCGGCGTCGTGAGCCTTAAAGAAGCCACGACCAAGATCTGCAGCCTGCCTGCCGCCGCCAAGGGCGCCGACCGCAGTACGCCCGTGCGCGTGGACGTGTACGTGTGGCTGGAAGGCTGCGACCCCGACTGCACCAACAACCTGGCCGCCACCAGCTTGCAATCGCTGGCGCTGCGCTTTGCCGGCAAGCGTTCGTAAAGGGGGCGGGTATGAACACGTCGAACATCAAAGATATCTTGAGCTCGCGTCGCCGCATGGTTGCCGCCGCCGCGTGGATGCTCGTGCTGGTCGCCGCCCTGAGCGCCGCCACCTACGCGTGGTTTAGCAACTCGCGCTACACCAACGTGACACCCGTGGCGCACACGGTGAGCGACGAGGGCTCCGACCTGCAGATTGGCCTTTCGGCCAACGGCCCCTGGGACACGACGGCAACGCTTGCCGCGGCCGAAAAGACGCTCTATCCCATCTCGACGGCCGACCTTTCTCGCTTTTGGCGCGGCACGTTCCAAAATGCCGCAGGCATCACGACCGATTACGCCGACTGCACCGCGCAGCTGGACGACTATGCCCTTTCCGGCACGCTGTACCTCAAGGGCAACGACAGCGCGCTCAACGTGTACTTGTATCAGAGCCAGATGAGCGTGACGAGCGATCCGCAGCTGTTGGCGGCACTTCGTCTGGGTCTGGTGATCACAACCCAGTCGGGCACGCAGACACATATCTTTACCTGCGACGACCTGGGCAATATCGCGGGCGCCACCAGCAGGCGTACCACCGCGCAAGACGGGGCAGTGGTAACGGGTGGCACCTCGGGCTGGAGCTACACCGCCGATCCCGCCCGCGCCATAAGTGCCTACAGCATGGATGGCGCCGGCGACACGCCCGCGGCGCGCGCGGGTGCGACGCCCATCTGCACGCTAGCCGCCAACGAGGTGGCAAGCGTCCGCTACGTTGTGTACATGGAAGGCTGTGACGCCAACTGCATCGACGAGGCCCAGGCCCGCGATGTCGTTTTGCAGCTCGCCTTCGCCGCGGCCAAGGCATAAGGGGGCGAGCTGAATGCAGGAGAAGAAGCAAACACAGCTAGACGGCGGCGAGGCCGCGGGCACTGACTCCGCCGCCCGCCGCCACGCCCGTCGCGCACGTGCCTACATCGCACTCGTCATGGTGGTGCTTGTCGCCACTCTGGGCGTCGCGACCTATGCATGGTTTACCAGCAATATGAAGGTCAACACCAACTCGGTGAGTGTGCATAGCGACACGTCCAAGCTGGTGTTGGAGCTGGGCGATGCCGATGCCGGCAGCTGGTCTCGGCAGGGCGACGCGTTCCTTGCCACCAATGCGAGCGACAGCGTGACGCTCTATCCGGTCTCGACTTTCGACCTCAACGGTTTTGCGGCCTGCGCGCAAAACAATGCCGCCGGCGCCGCCACGGTGTTTGAGCAGGCAAAAGACGATGGCTCCGCCTATTACCACGGCTGGATCGACCTGCGTCCGACCATTACGGGCACGGGTGCCAGCAAGGTCAAAGGCAAGGTCAACCTGTACTTGGCCGAGTCGTTGGTCCCCCGGGGTGCCGACGCCGAGCTGCTGCGCGCGGCTCGCGTGGGCATCAAGATCTCGAGTGGCAACCAGGTGCTGGCGGCCAACATCTTTGAGCTCGATAGCTCCGACAGCGGCCATCGCGCGGAGCACCCGACGACCGCCCCTGCGGGCCTTGCCGGCTACACCGACGGCATGCTGCTGGGCTGGCAAAACGGCCAGCTTGCCTGTGGTGCCAACGTGACGCAGGACCCGGTCGCCTATACCCTGGACACCAGCGAGACGGCGACGCGCCCGCAAAACTCGCTCGCCACCCTGGCGCTGGGCCAGACCTATCGCCTAGACATCTATTACTACATCGAGGGCACCGACCCCGATAGCGCCGACTACCTGCATCAAGACCCGGGCACCCTGCACCTGGCACTCTTCGCGACCTTGGACGGTGAGTAGCCATGACGCGCAAGCAATCCGCCGCCACCGGCCAGCCCAACGCCGCCGCCTCCGCCGACACCGACCTGCGCCGCAAGCTCACCACCACCGTGGTGCTGGTCCTGTTTGCCCTGGTGGCCATAGCCATGGCAACCTTCGCCTGGTTCTCCATTGCCGATAGCGCCAAGACCCGCATGCTCATGATCGACGCCAACGCCGACGGCTCGCTGCGCTTTGACCTGGACGAGCACGCCGCGTTTGACGAGTACGTCCACAGTCTGGGCTTCGACCAGATCTCGGCGCGCATCGCCAGCGAAAAGGGCGTGGACATCGATGCATCCAAGCTCAAGCCCGTCACCACGAGCGACTACCAGACCTTCACCTTCGAGGACGGCTCGACCGCCGACCCCGCCACCGGCGCCTACCTGGAGTTTACGCTGCACTTTATGAGCAGCACGGACCTGCGCGTGCGCCTGACCGGCCAGGATGGCGACTCCGGCGCCCCCGGCACGCGGTTTAGCTCCGACACCGAGGGTATGGCCAGCGCCATGCGCATGAGCTTTACCGCCGACGGCCAAACGTGGGTCTACAACCCCAATGGGGGCGGCGGCTCGTCTGGCGCGGCCACGGTCTTTGGGCTCGATTCGGGCACGGCCACCGCGGCAAGCGACATGTTCGACCTGATAGCCGATACGGATAAGCCGGTAGCCGTTCGCATATGGCTCGAGGGAACGGACCCAAGTTGCACTAATATGCTTAAGGGAGCCAACTATTCGGTCTCGATGCGCTTTGAGGGCATCGAAGAGCAGTAGATACACACGGCGGTCGCCGGGCCGCACACGACCTAAACGGATACGGTAAGTAAGGGACCTCATGCAATCTGTCAAAAAAGTCGCATCCATCGCGCTGAGCGTCGTCATGTGGATCATCATCCTGGTGGCGGCCCTCTACGCGTTCACCACGCTCGCCACGCGCGAGGACGGCAGCGTTTCCAACATCGCGGGTTTTACGCCGCTTACCGTGCAGTCCGACTCCATGGCGCCTACGTTTAGCAAGGGCGACCTCATCGTCATTCAAAAATGCGACACCTCTAAGCTCGAGGTGGGCGACATCGTGACGTTCCACACCATCATCGACAACGAGTATGCGCTCAATACGCACCGCATCGCCGCAATCGACGAGGTCAACGGCATGCGCAGCTTTACCACCAAGGGCGACAACAATGACGTGGCCGACACGCACATCATCAGCGATGGCGACATCGTGGGCAAGTATGTGTTCGCACTGCCGCAGATGGGCAAGGTCATGGACTTCCTGTCCAGCTCCGTGGGCTTCCTCGTCGTGATCGTGCTGCCCATGCTGCTGTTCTTTATCTACCAGGTCTACCACCTCATCGTGGTGGGCATGAACCTTAAGCGCGCTATGGCCGAGGAGGATCGCCTGGCCGCCGCGGCTGCCATCGTGGACGCCGAGGGCAAGGGCACCGCTGCCACCGTCACGGCCGATAACGCCGCCGAGCAGCTCGCCCAGGCCGAGGCAAAGCTGGAAGAAGCCCGTCGTCTTAAGGCCAAGGCCGAGGCGGCGATGAACGCGAGCAAGCAGGAGGGCAGCGACAGTGAGTGAGTTTCTGGGGTTTGCCTGGGAGCTGCTGGCAAAGGTTGTCTACAACGTCGTTGCCGTCGTGAGCTCCATCCTCAACCTGCTGGTGTTTGGCTGGGTTGAGTACTTCAACATCTTTATGACCTACTTCACCACGTTCGATGTGGCGGGCAAGATCGGCGCGGTCGTCCTGTTCGCGATGCTCATCGCGGTTCCCGTGCTGATCGTGGCCATCCTGGTACACCGCTACCGCATCAACCGTCGCCTGCATCGCGACGACACGTCCAACAAGGCGCTCTACCGCGAGATCGGCCGCCTCAACAAGCAGGTGCTTGACCTCATGGACGAGAAGAACAAGCTGCTGGCGCTCAAGGTCAACGCCATGGGCGGCACCAAGCAGATTCCGTACGTGGGCGCCTCGGCCCTGGCCGACGACCACCTGCCCACGGTGGGCAACGTCGTGGGTGCCGCTGCGGGTGCGGGCGCACCGGCGTCGGGCGAAGGTGTCGCGGCTGCCGTCGTGTCGGGCAGCGCATCGCTCGCGCTCGACGGCGCGGGCGTCAAGGACGCCGCGGCCGCCATGGCCAAGGCTACGGTCGAGGCCAAGACCCTTGCCGAGGAGAAAGAGATCGCGCAGGCCAACCGCTTCCCCAAGCTGTCGCTCGTGGACCTCAAGTACCGCGACTGGGAGCCGCCGGTCTACGACGATGCCATTTCGCTCGAGGACTTTGTCGACGACTTCCGCGCGTTTGCGTGCAGCCAGATGAAACTCTACTACACGCCCGAGATCATCCGTCGTTTTGTGGCCGGCATGGCCGCCTCCAAGCTGCTGATCCTGGAGGGCATCTCGGGTACCGGTAAGACGTCGCTGCCCTACAGCTTTAGCCGCTACCTGGACAATCCCGCGACCATCGTGTCGGTACAGCCGAGCTTCCGCGACCGCACCGAGGTGCTCGGCTACTTTAACGAGTTCTCCAAGCGCTTTAACGAGACCGAGTTCCTCCGCGCCGTGTACGAGGCGGGCCTGCGCCAGGACCCGTCCATGATCGTGCTCGACGAGATGAACCTCGCCCGCGTGGAGTACTACTTTGCCGAGATTCTGTCGGTGCTCGAGATGCCCAGCCACGACGAGTGGGTGCTCGACCTGGTTCCCACCCAGTGGGCCGCCGATCCCAAGGCGCTGCACGACGGCAAGCTCACCATCCCCGACAGCCTGTGGTTTATTGGCACGGCCAACAACGACGACTCCACCTTTACCATCACGGACAAGGTGTACGACCGTGCGATCCCCATCGAGCTCAACGAGCGTGCCGACGCGTTTGAGTGCGAGCCGCACGAGCGCGTGCACGTGACGGCCGACCATCTGCAGTACCTGTTCCAGAAGGCCAAGGTCGAGTATGTGCTCGACGATGAACTGCTGCAGAAGATGCACAAGCTGGACCAGTACCTGCAGACCCGCTTTAAGCTGGCGTTTGGCAACCGTATCATCAAGCAGATGTACGACTTTATCCCCGTGTACGTGGCGTGCGGCGGCACCGAGCTGGGCGGCATGGACTACATCATCGCCCGCAAGGTGCTCAAGAAGTTTGAGTCCATGAACGTAAGCTTTGTGCGCGACGAGATGAAGGGCCTGATCGAGTACATCGAGAAGACCTTTGGCGAGGGCGGCCTGCCCGATTCCATCATGTACCTGCAGCGGATCCAGAACTTCTACTAATGTTGCGCGCCTTCCCCCAATCGATCCAACCTATGGAGTAACCCATGTCCGAGACCATTCAGGACCTCTATACCAGCTTCTCCGAGCAGATGGAGCCCATCCAGGAGGACAGCCGCTACTTCCGTTATCTGTTTGAGATGGCGCAGGCCTCGGGCACCACGATCGAGCAACAGCGCGAGGAGCTCGTCAAGGTGGTGGACGAGGAATGGATCAGCATGATCGAGGACTCGCTCGACGCCATCAACACCATTATCGAAAAGCCGCGCCGCTTCATCACCACCGAGGAAGAGGTAGTGCCGGTCTCGCTTGCCAAGAAGATCAGCGCCGACAGCGTCCGTCATCTGAGCCAGAACACGCAGTTCTTGGCGCCGAGCGAGGACGGGCAGGTCCACCCAACGCGCATCCTCAACGTCAACACCGTCGAGACGTACGACCTGTACGAGAACCGCTTTATCTACCACCTGATTCAGCGCCTGCTGACGTTTGTGGACAAGCGCACCGACGTGATTTTCTGGTCGACCGGTAACGAGATCCGCAACCGCTTTAAGATGCACAGCAAGATCGACGACGCGTACGAGGAGATTGAGTACAACGTCGAGATGACGGTCAAGAATCGTCAGAGCTTTGCCGAGAACGACGCCGACAACATGGACGTCTTTATGCGCATCGACCGCGTGCGCCGCCTGGTCATGGCACTGCGCGGTGCGTCGTTCTGCCAGATTATGAACGGTTGCAGTGCGGTTCGCAGCCCCATCCAGCGCACCAACCTGATCATGAAGGACCCCAACTACCGCAAGTGCTACCAGCTGTGGCAGTTTATGGAGCGCTACGACAAGGTGGGCTACAACATCGACGTGCAGCAGCAGTCGCTTGCGTTCGATGACGAGTACATGGTTCAGATGTACACCAACCTTATCAACAACTACACCGTCTTTAAGAGCCTGACCGAAGACGAGCGCAACCTGCAGGAGCTGGAGAGCGTGCAACACGCGCCGGTGGCGCCCAGGTTTATTAAGGAGCTTAACGAAGTGCGGGTCGATAGCCCCGACCTGCCCGACGTCGAGGTTCGTCGCGTGTTTGTGGAGGAGGTCACGCAGGCCCAGCTCGATGCCGAGCAGGCGCTGGCCGAGGCCCGCGAGCAGATTGAGGAGCTGCAGGGGCAGCTCAAGTCCTGGAAGGTGCAGGCGCACGCGCTGACCGACGAGCGCGACGACCTGGCCGATGAGCTGGACGAGGCAAAGACGCGCGAGTTGGCCCTGACGCAGCGCGCGCAGATGGCCGAGGCAGATGTCGAGAAGCTGCGCGCCTCGCTGGAGGATCTCGGGGCGGGCAAGAAAGCCGCCGAGGACGCCGCTGCGGCCGAGCTTGCCGCCGTGCGCGAGGATTCTGCCAAGGAGGTCGCCGAGCTGCATGCTAAGTTGGACGCCGCCGAGCTGCAGATTGAGGAGGTGCAGCTGACGGCCGAGCGCGATGCCCGCGCCGCGCAGGAGGCCGCCGATGCCGCCGCGGCAGCAGCGGACCAGAAGCTCGCCGCTACCGTTGCTGTGGCCGAGGCGAAGGTTTCCGCCGCCCAGCAGGCAGCCGACGCCGCGATCGATGCTGCCCGCGCCGCTGCCGATTCTGCTGTCGAGCAGGCCGCGGTGGATGCCGGAGAGAAGGTTGCCGCCGCTGCCGCTGAGCGCGATGCCGCCACGCGCGCTGCCGAGGAGGCTCGCGCCGACGCCGACGCGCGCATTGCCGCCGCCGAGCTTGAGGCAGGGGAGCGCATCGAACAGGAAGTCGCCGCCGCTCGCGCCGCTTGCGAGCGCGAGGTCGAAGCCGCGCGCGCGGAGATGCAACAGCGTCTGGACTCGCTGGCACAAGAGCTGGAGCAAGCCGAGCGCGATCGCGAGCGTGCCGAGCGTCGTGCCGAGGGCAACAGCCTGTCGCGCTATCTGCTGGCTCGCCTGCGCGGGGATGCCGGCGAGGGTGAGGCTGCGAGTGCCGATGACGACAAGGCCGATGCCCCTGCGACGGATGCTGCCGAGGCTAGCGACAGCGCCGACGGCTCGGCATCTGACGTTGCCGACGCCGACGCCGCTGCTGATACGCCCGAAAAGGATGCCGACCAGTGATGAAACACGTGCTCCGCGTGATCAACGTGCTGGCGACCGTGGTGATCCTGGTCGCCTTTGTGGTGCTGCTGCGCACGGTGTTCACGCCCGTCGGCGAGATTCCCACCATCATGGGCTACGGTTTTATGCGCACGCTGACCGGCTCGATGGAGCCGGCGATTCCCGTGCATTCGCTTATCGTCGTCGATACCGATAACAGCCAGGCCTACCAGGTCGGCGATATCATCACCTTCCATTCGTCCGATGACGCGCTGGAAGGCTCACTCAACACGCACCGTATCGTGTCCGTGGAGGCTGCTGACGACGGCTTGCCGGTCTACCACACCAAGGGCGACGCCAATCCGGTCGAGGACGCCGCGCCCGTGTCTGCCACCGATGTGGTGGGCCGCGTGGTCTTTGTCTCGGCGGGTCTGGGCGTAGTGGTTTCGCTGCTCACCAACCCGCTGCTATTCTTTCCGCTCATCGTGGTGCCGCTGGTCGTGCTGCTGGTTCTCGAGATTCGCCATATGGTCAAAGCCACGCAAGAGGTGGCCCGCGCCGAGGACGAGGCCGCCCTGCGCGCTGCCGTGGAGCAGATTCGCGAAAAGCGCCGCCGCGAGCAGGAAGAGCAGGACGACTCCGATCCCTCGGCATAGCGGCCTTCTGTCGCACCTTTCGTTCCCATAATTTGGACGCTCGGAGATGTTCCGTATCATCTGATTTTTCATACCAATTTTCGTGCTACAGTTTGGACGCTTTATTGCCAAGCGGTTTCGGGGGAGCGGAATGAAACAGGAGCGATCGGCGCAGCGTACATGCGAAAAGGCCTCGGTGCCGATGACGGCAGCGTCCGATTTTGTCGTTCCGGAGGGAACCGACGAGCTGAGCCGCAGCACCCGTCGCGCCTGGCGCGACCGTCTCAACGATGCCTCGACGCGCAAGATGATCACGGGCGTCGTGGCGACGCTGGTGGGCGGTTCGTTTTGGGGCTTCTCGGGCACCAGCGCGAGTTTTTTGTTCGACACCTACCACGTCGACACGCTGTGGCTTATGAGCGTGCGACAGATTCTTGCCGGCCTGCTCTTTATGGCCGTGGTTGTCACGCGCGACCGCGAGCGCCTTATCAAGATTTGGACGACGCCTGCCGACCGTAGGCAGCTGCTGCTCTTTACCGCTTTTGGCCTGCTCTTTAACCAGTTTTGCTACCTTTCGGCCGTGCGCCTGACCAACGCTGGAACCGCGACGGTGCTCCAGTGCCTGCAGCTGGTCATCATTATGGGTTACACCTGCGTGATCGATCACCGCATGCCGCGTGTGCGCGAGGCGGTCGGCATTGGCCTGGCCCTGGGCGGCACCTTTTTAATCGCCACTGGCGGCGACCCCACCAGTTTGAGTATCTCGCCGCTTGGCCTGGCCGCAGGTCTTATGTGTGCGGTCAGCGCCACCTGCATGGCGGTGATTCCCGCCAAGATTCTGCCCGAATACGGCAGCCCTATCGTCACGGGTTCCGCCATGCTCACGGCGGGCGTGGTTTCGTGTGCCGTGGTCCAGCCGTGGGCTCATATGCCGGCGCTCGACGCTGCCGG
>CAKUEZ010000073.1 GCA_934646965.1 uncultured Collinsella sp.
GTCAACACGTCATTCATCCGGGTCAGGGAGTCTGCACCGTCGTCGGTTTTAGGGACGACACGCCGCAGCCCATGCTGCTGCTCGAGACCAAGCAGGGACATGCGCAGACAATCCTTATGTACCCCGTGGCGCAGGCCGACCGTTTGCATGCCGCCATCTCCCAGCAAGATGCCGAACATCTGCTGAGTCACTACGACGAGCTCGAATGCGACACCTTTACCGAGCGCAACAGCTCACTCGAGGAGACGCACTTTAAGCAGCAGCTTAAGCTGGGCGCGCCCGAGACGGTCCGCGTGGCAAAGACCATGATGCACCGCATTCGCCAAGCTGAGGAAGCCGGCAAAAAGCCCAGCTCCTACTACATGCGCGTGCTCAAAGAGGCAAAGCGCCGCTCCGTTGAGGAATTCGCCGTCGCCCTCGGCGTCACCGAAGAAGACGCCGAAGCCTGCCTAGCCCAAGCTGCCCTCAACTAACCTGCCAAAAAGGGACAGGTTTATTTTGGCAGGTTTTATCTGGACAAACGTCGATAAATCAAACAAAACGACCGGGCGTTCCGTTTACCCTCGGAGTGCCCAGTCGTTTTCTATTGTTTGTTCAGAGACGCAGGCTGTCATTTGAGCCTTTCACCAGGATCAATGCGACCGTCTCAAACAGTGGGAGCTGTGTCGAGCGACCCGCTCGCCTTGCTCAATTACCATTAAATAGCATCAAATCGAAAATGCAATAACATTTCGGCAGGTAGCAGCTATAGTCGGTGAACTGAATCTCGACAACCGAAGCCTCCTAATGAGGTATCTTCAGCCCATCCAAGCTAGAGGAGGGACCATGCCGAGAAAGCCTCGTTCAAAGTCACCAACCGGTTATTTCCACGTCACGTTGCGCGGAAACGGAGGACAGCTGTTGTTTGATGACGATGAGGACCGAATTGCCCTGCTTCAAATACTCGATGCGATTCTTCCCAAACACAATATCGAGCTTATCGCTTGGTGCCTTATGGGCAACCATATTCATCTGCTAATTTACGATCCGGACGACCACAAAAGCGAGGCCATGCACGCGATAGCCGTGTCGTTTGCAGGCAGGTACAATGCGCGAACAGGGCATATCGGCCATGTGTTTCAGGAGCGGTTTTGGGATTCACCCGTCAAGTCGGATGAATATCTACTCGAGGCAATTCGATACATTCATATGAATCCTCAAAAGGCGGGGCTTGCGCGCTACGGCGCCTATCCATGGAGCAGCCATCACGAATACCTCATGCCGGCACAATCGCGGCGTCATGTCACCGGCGAAGTGGTAGAACAGCTGTTTTCAACACCCCGGACGTACCTCAAGTTCATGGAAAGCGCGCCCGTACTCCCCTACCGCCCCAGCGCGACAGCCAAAGTCGCAGAAGAAGATTTGAGCGCATTTGGCACGGCGATCGTCCGACGCGTCGCGGGATGTGCGCCCACGGAACTCAAATCCGTCTCAAAGGTGCTTCGCAATGAAACAATATTGGCCCTTCGAAAAGAGGGGCTGACGATTAAACAGGTTCAACTGCTGACCGGACTGGGGACGTGGATTATCAAGAACGCCGCATAGCCGTCAGCCGGTAATGGCAGCCATCACCCCACGGAATCTGAGAACAATAGAAACACCTCCGTCGAACAACGTCCAACGGAGGCGTTTCCGCAGTTAAAACCTGCCAAAATAAACCTGTCCCTTTTTGGAAGGTTAGGCCTGGAAGGTGTCGCGATCGGGGGCGAAGGACTGCATGGCCGCAATGGTGCGGTCGAAGAGCTCGGGGAGCTCCCAGCCCAGCATTTCGGCGCCCTGCGAAATCACGTCGCGCGAACAGCCGGCGGCAAAGCGCTTGTCCTTAAACTTTTTCTTGAGCGACTTGGTCGTAAAGTCCATGACGCTCTTGCTCGGGCGCATGATGACGGCAGCGCCGATCAGGCCGGTGAGCTCATCGCAGGCAAACAGAATCTTTTCCATCTGCAGCTCGGGCTTGGGCAGTGCGGAGTTGAAATCAGACGTATGCGTCTGGATGGCGCGAATGAGCTCCGGGGAGGCACCCTCGCCCTCGAGGATCTCGGCAGCATAAATGGTGTGGTTCACGGGGTCGTCCTCATGCTCCTCCCAATCCAGGTCGTGCAGCAGGCCGACGATACCCCAAAACTCCTCGTTCTCGGGGTCGAACTCGCGCGCAAAATAGCGCATGGTGCCCTCGACTGTCTCGCCGTGGGTGATGTGGAACGGGTCCTTGTTGTGCTCGTTGAGCAGTTCGAACGCGCGGTCGCGGGTGATTCCGGCGGAAAGCTTCTGGGACATGGCAATACCTCCAGGTGAGTCGGTGCTAGGTCACGGTGTCCCTATCGTATATCGCCGTGGCTCAAGCCGAAAGGCAGAAAAGGTATGCGGAGAAAAAAGCCGGGCGAACGTGTCGCCCGGCAAAACCGCAGATAAAACCTGCCAAAATAAACCTGTCCCTATTTGGCAGGTGTTAGGGGCGGACTTGGCCGGTGCCGCGGAGCTTGTATTTGTAGGTGGTGAGGGCCTCGGCGGCAAAGGGGCCGCGGGCGTGGAGCTTTTGGGTCGAGATGCCGATCTCGGCGCCCAGGCCAAACTCGCCGCCGTCGGTGAAGCGCGTGCTGGCGTTGGCGTACACGGCCGAGGCGTCGACCGCATCCAGGAAGCGCTCGCAAGCGTCCTCGTCCTCGGCGACGATAGCCTCGGAGTGCATGGTGCCGTAGCGGTTGATGTGCGCGATGGCCTTATCCTCGTCGGCCACGACCTTCACACTCATCTCGAGCGCCAGGTACTCGCGACCCCAGTCCTCCTCGGTTGCGGCAACGTAGTCGTCACCCTCGACAAGCCCGGCGTCGGCGCACGCGGTGCACGTGGCCTCGTCTCCGTGCATCAACACGCCGTGGTCATGCAGCACGGCCACGACCGCAGGCAGGAACGAATCTGCCACGGCACGGTCGACCAGCAGTGACTCGGCAGCGTTGCACACGCCCACGCGCTGGGTCTTGGCGTTGACGATAATGTTGAGCGCCTTGTCAAAATCGGCGGATTCATGCACGTAGATATGGCAGTTGCCCGTACCCGTCTCGATCACCGGTACAAGCGACTCGCGCACGCAGCGCTGGATTAGGCCCGCGCCGCCACGCGGAATAAGCACGTCGACGATGCCGCGAAGCTTCATGAGCTCACCGGTGGCCTCGCGGTCGGTGGACTCGACCATCGAGACGGCCTCGCGCGGGAAGCCCTTGGCCTCCAGCGCATCGGCCAGCAGCTCGGCAATCATGGCGCACGAGTGATAGGCCAGCGAGCCGCCGCGCAGAATGCAGGCGTTGCCGGTGCGGATGCAGATGCCCGCGGCGTCGGCCGTCACGTTGGGGCGTGCCTCGTAGACCATGGCGACCAGGCCCAGCGGCACGCTCACGCGGGTGAGGTCCACGCCGCTCGAAAGCACGCGGTGGTCGAGCACACGACCGACAGGATCGGGCAGCTCGGCAAGTTTCTCCAGGCCGGCGGCCATGCCCTCGACGCGCTCGGGCGTCAGCAGCAAGCGATCGAGTAGACCGGCCGAGGTCCCCGCATCGCGCGCGGCGGACACATCGAGCTCGTTGGCGGCAACGATGGAGTCGACACCGTCGCGCAGCGCTGCAGCCATGGCGCGCACGGCCTCCTGGCGCTGCTCATCGCTCGCCGTGGCAAGCGAGGCCGACGCTGCCTTGGCCTCAACGGCAAGATCGTGGACATACGTGACTATATCGACCGACATGGGCGGCCCTTTCTCCTAGAAGTTTGCCCACCATGGTAGCCGATTTGCGCATGCCCTCGCGCGCGGCGGTAGAATTGGTCAACACGAAACACCGCGACGAACGGAAGTACCGCATGGCCCTCATCACTTCGTACCACGTCCCCGGCCTGTATGTCGAGGATCACAGCATCGATGTCCCCCTCGATTGGCGCGGCCTGGAGCCGATGCTGCTGGCCGTCGGCAGCACCATGCGCCGCGGCGCCATGCCGGCGCCCATCGCCGGCGCGCCCGAGAGCATCAAGCTCTTCTATCGCGTGGTCTGCGCGCCCGACCGCATCAACGACGACCTGCCGCTGCTCCTGTTTTTGCAGGGCGGCCCCGGCGGCGAGAGCCCGCGCCCGCTGTCGCCCACGAGTGATGGATGGATCGAGGAAGCAGTCAAGCATTTCCGCGTGGTACTTCCCGACCAGCGCGGCACGGGGCGCAGCAGCTGCGTGGACGGGCGCACGATCGCGGCTCTGGGCGAGCGCGCGACGGCCGCTGGTTCCGATGCCGCGCGCTCGCAGGCGAACTTCCTCAAGCGCCACCTCGCCAGCTCCATCGTGCGCGATTTTGAGTACCTGCGTCTGGTGGGCTTTGGCGGCAAGCCGTGGGTCACGCTCGGCCAGAGCTACGGCGGCTTTTTGACGCTGAGCTATCTGTCGCTCTTCCCCGAGGGCGTGGCGGCGAGCTTTACCTGCGGCGGCATCCCCCACGTCCCGGCAAGCGCCAGCGAGGTCTACGCGCACACCTTCCCGCGCATGGCCGCCAAGACGCAGCAGTATTACGACCGCTACCCCGCCGACGTCGAGCGCGTGGCGGCCCTTGCCGATGCGCTCGAAGAACAGAAGCCCGTGCTGCCCGACGGTTCGCCGATGACGGTCGAGCGCCTGCAGCTTATGGGCAGCGACTTTGGCATGAAGCCGAGCTTTGAGCGCATGCATTGGATTATCGATCACGCTTTTGTTGACGGCGACGGCACGCTGGGCTGCGGCGCCTCGGTATCCGACAGCTTTTTGATGCGCGCCTTCGAGCGCACCAACACGCGCACGAATCCGCTGTACTGGACGCTTCAGGAGTTCATCTACGCCGACGGCGATACCATGCCGATTCGCTGGGCCGCGGCCGAGGAGAAGGCCCATCGCGCCGAGTTCGACACCCTCGCGCGCCCTCTCATGTTTACCGGCGAGGCCATGTTCCCGTGGATGTTTGAGCAGATGCCCGAACTTAAGCCCTTCAAGCCGGCGATGGACCTGCTGATGGAGGACACCAGCTGGGACAAGATCTACGACCTGCAGCGCCTGGCCTGCAACGAGGTGCCGCTCCAGGCCGCGGTGTACTTCGATGACATGTACGTGGACTCGGGCATGCAGCTCGACACGCTCAGCCGCGTGGGCAACGCGCACGCCTGGGTAACCAACGAGTTCGAGCACGACGGCCTGCACGGCAGCGTAGTGTTCAAGCACCTCTTTAACGAAGCCCTCAACCGCGGAGACCTACGCCGCCTGTTTTAATGTAAGAATGTGACAAAGGGACAGTCCCTTTGTCACATTCTTTAAGCAAAGACAATCAGGTTGTCCCTGTGGATCGCGGGCTTTTCGGCAAGGTCTGCGAGCAGGCGGTTGCTGGCGATCTGGTCCTGGCGGCGGCCGGCAGCAAGCTCCAACACGTCCGAATCGGCCTCGGCGATACCGCGGGCGACAACCATGCCGCTCGGGTCGCACACGTCGAGAACATCGCCATCAGCGAACTCGCCATCGACCTCGCGGATACCCACCGCAAGCAGCGACGAACCACGGCTGACCAGCGCCTTCGCGGCACCGTCGTCAACCGTTACCGAGCCGTGGGCCTTGTCACCCAGCGCGATCCACAGCTTGCGGGGCGCGATGTCCAGGCGCTCCGCCGGCGGATCGAACAGCGTGCCCACGCTCTCGCCGCGGGCCAGGCGCACGAGCGCATCGGGCTCCTCGCCCGAGCAAATCACGCTCTGAATGCCCGCCGTCATCAAAATGCGGCTCGCGCGGATCTTGGTGATCATGCCGCCGGTGCCCACCGACGTCGAGGAATCGCCCGCCGAGGCAATGATTCCGGCATCGATCTTGTGCACGACCGGGACAAACTCTGCCGTCGGGTCCTCATGCGGATTGGCGGTGTAGAGGCCGTCGATGTCGGACAGCGTCACGCACAGGTCGGCGGAAACCAGGCAGCTCACGAGCGCCGCCAGCGTGTCGTTGTCGCCGAACTTGATCTCGTCGACGGTAACGGTGTCGTTCTCGTTGACGACCGGCACCACGCCCAGCTCCACCAGACGAAGCAGGGCGTCGCGCGCGTGCAGATAGGACGTGCGACGCGCCGTGTCGTGACGCGTGAGCAGCACGAGCGAGGTGAGCAGATCCCGTGCATGAAACTCCTCGTCGTAGGCAGACGAAATGATGCACTGACCGGCCGAGGCGCAGGCCTGCAGGCTCGGCAGGTCACCGACCGGCTTGCGGTCGAAACCCAGCACGGGATATCCACAGGCGATGGCGCCCGAACTCACCACGACCAGACGCCAGCCGAGCTTGCGCAGGGCAGCAGCCTGATCGGCAAGCCCGCCGATAAAGGCGCGGTTGACCTTGCCATCGGCGCCCACCACCGTGGACGAACCGATCTTTACCACCATCGTTTTATAAGAAGTCGTCATACGTCAAACCAATCAACTGTTGAGGGTTCGGGCGAGCAGGCGGCCGAGGGAACGTGATTCGCCCCGCCAAAGGGAATTAGTGAGCCCAGGGGAAGGCCGATGCCGCGGCCATGTTCTTGCGCACGAGCTCGTCGCGCACCTGGGCCAGACCCTGTTCCATGCCCACCACGTAGGTCTGCGGATACAGGAAGCGCTTGTAGGCAGCGTCCAGACGATCGAGCGCCCAAGCACAGCGCTCGCGTGCGTCCTCGATGTTCTCGCGCGGGGCTACCGCACTGCCATCGCGCACGATCGGCACCAGCAGCTCACGATACTCAAGCTCCGACACATCGGTCACCAGGGCGGCATCGTTCACGGCCACGAGGGTATTGCCGCGCGCGGCGCCCTCCCCCGCCAGATGATCCTCGTCATAGATCATGTCGCAGACCGGGCCGCCAAAGCCGTCGTAATAGCGACGCACGCGCTGCACACCCGGAATCGTGCGCTTGTAGGGCTGCTCGGAGAGCTTCACCACCGGCGTCCACGGGTCCGCATCGCTCGCACGACGGGCGGAAAGCTTGTACACGCCGCCCAGCGCCGGCTGATCGTAGCAGGTCGCGAGCTTGGTGCCCACGCCAAAGCTGTCGATGGGTGCGCCCTGGTCGAGCAGCGACTGAATCGTGTACTCGTCCAGGTCGTTGGACACCGAGATCCCCACATAAGGCAGGCCCTCGGCATCGAAACGACCGCGAACATACTTGGAGAGCTTGGCCAGGTCGCCCGAGTCAATGCGAATCGCCGACAGGCGCTCACCAGCCGCCTCCATCTCCTTGGCAACCGTAATGGCATGCTCGCAGCCCTCACGCACGTCGTAGGTATCGATGAGCAGCGTGCAGTTCTTGGGGCTCGACTTGGCAAACGCACGGAAGGCCTCGAGCTCGGAGTCAAAGCTCATCACCCAGCTGTGCGCGTGCGTGCCAAAGACGGGGATGCCGTAACGGCGCCCGGCCAGCACGTTGGACGTGGATGAGCAGCCGGCCACATAGCTTGCGCGGGCGACGGCCAGACCGCCATCGGGACCCTGAGCGCGGCGCAGGCCAAACTCGGCGACGGGACGGCCGTCTGCCGCCAACACCACGCGCGCCGTCTTGGTGGCGACGAGGGTCTGGAAGCCGACGATGTTGAGCAGCGCCGTCTCGAGCAGCTGGCACTCCAGCGCCGGACCGGTGACGCGCACCATGGGCTCGCGCGGAAACACAAGCTCGCCCTCGGGCACGGCGTCAATGTTCACGTGCGCGCGGAAGTTGCGCAGGTAGTCGAGGAATGCGGGCTTGAACATCGCACCGCCGGCGGGAGCCTGAAGCGAGGCGAGGTACTCGATGTCCTCGGGTGTAAAGCGCAGATTCTCGACAAGCTCGGGAAGCTCGGCGGTGCCGCACATGACGGCGTACGCGCTGCCAAACGGATGGTCACGGTAAAACGCCGTAAAACAACCTTGCTCATTGGCTTTGCCGCTCTCCCACAGGCCCTGGGCCATAGTGAGCTCGTACAGATCGGTGAGCATTGCGATGTCGGCGGGATGCGAGATGTCGGTCAAAGCCATGGGGCGACCTTTCGGATACGTTGTACAGAGGTTGAGGGTTGGGCAGAGCAGAATGCGCGGGCGTGGCGCCAGGTGCAGTTCGACTAGTGCAGCCCCATGCTGCCCGTGATCGTGTAGCCCATAAAGACGATAAACCCGATCAGAGCGAGCGCGATGATGAGCTTTTGAGCCGGCGGCATGCCGGGAATATCGTCCTCATCCACAGGCTCTTTAGGAGTGACCATGCGCTGGGCAAACGTCATCTCATCACGGCTCGGTTTGGGCTCGGCCGGCTTGGGATGAGCCACCCTTTTAGGCTTGGGCGCGGCAGGCGCCGGCTCGGATGCGGCCTTGGCAGTGGCTTCCTCGGCCTTCGCACGTTCGGCGCGCAGGGCGGCCAGTTCCTCACGCTCGCGACGAGCTTTTTCCTGCTCCTCGCGGCGGGCCTTCTCGGCGCGGAGCTCTTCCAACTCGGCGCGCTCCTCGGCAGACAGTGGTTGGGACTCAAGCTCGGCCATAGTGCAGCCCTTTCTTTTAAAAAAAGCCGCCGACACAATGTCAGCGGCTTATCAAATCCAAGGGTGGAGACGAAGGGAGTCGAACCCTCGGCCTCTGCCATGCGACGGCAGCGCTCTCCCAACTGAGCTACGTCCCCAGGACAAGTTGATATTTTACCTACGGCTCGCCAACTGTCAACGCCCAATACCCAGTCTTTTTGGGACGGGGCTAAATTAGCCGCATTGGGCGCTGGTGAGGACGCCGGTGGTGTCGAAGACAGGGGTGAAGCTCTCGTCCACTGCGCCGCCTTCTTGCCAGAACATCGTCGTATAGCCCAAGTCGTCGGCATGGTCGAGCACTTGCTCATACTCCTCGCGCGTCACGGCGCGCGCCAGGTCTCCACCCTGCTCGCGCATGAGGGCGTTGGGCGTGTACTGGTTCATGACCGAAATCGGCACGTCGCCCACTGTCTGCCACACCAGGTCCAGCACGCGGCACGAATCGTCCGCATGCCCCGGCAGCACCAGGTGGCGCACGATGATACCGCGCTTCATGAGGCCGTCGTCATCCACCAGCTCTCCCCCGCGGCGTTCGATCTCGCGCGACATCTGGGCCAGGCCCGATGCGGCGACGCGCGGGTAATCCTTAATATGAGAGAGCGACTGCGCAAGCCCTGCATCGGCATATTTAAAGTCGGTGAGCCACACATCCACCAGGTCGCCCAACGCGGCCACGGCACTCGCCCGCTCATAGCCGCTCGTGTTGTAGACGATCGGAATGACCAGTCCGCGCTCCCGTGCCGAAGCGATCGCCGCCGGCAGCAGATGCGCATAGTGCGTCGCCGTCACCAGGTTGATGTTGTTGGCACCCTGTTCCTGCAGCTCCAGCATAATCTCGACCAAGCGCTCGGGCGAAATCTCAAGACCGAAATTGCCCGTCGAGATCTCATGGTTTTGACAATAGACACACTTGAGCGAACAGCCGCTAAAGAAGATCGTGCCCGAGCCCGCCTCGCCCGAGATGGGCGGCTCCTCCCACATATGAAGCGCTGCACGCGCCACCTTGAGCGTGTCGTCGGCGCCGCACACGCCTCGTGAGCCCGCATCGCGCTCCGCACCGCAACGGCGCGGACACAAATGACAGGCGGGCGAAAAAAGTTCGGTCAACGACGAAGGCATAAAAACATGCTCCAAAACAACGATTCAGCAGCTCAAACGCCAAAGGCTAAGCACGCAGACGGCCTCAAGCCCAAGGCGCCGTAATCGTCCGACACGATTTTTGTAATGTCAAGACTGGAATCGACAAAGTGCCGCTTTATGA
>CAKUEZ010000074.1 GCA_934646965.1 uncultured Collinsella sp.
TTGCAACCTTGTACATGTATGGGCAAGTATATACTTATGAGCGTTTACGACCCAACTCAACTACGCAAGAAGGCACCTAATGGACGCAGTTTTTTCCTTTTTGTTTGGCACCACCACTGGTTTTGCCGTTCTTTTTGGCGGCGGTATCCTGCTTTTTGCGATCCTCGCCTTTGTGCTAGAGAAGCGCACCCATAAGATGTACGTCGACCGCGGCCCCAAGTCCGAGGACGAGGACGACAGCTTCTGGGACTAACCTGCCAAAAAGGGACAGGTTTATTTTGGTCGGTTTTATCTGGGCAAACGCGAGCGCCCCGCAACTGGAATTGAGCCAGTTGCGGGGCGCTTTTTACTAAAGGGACAAAACCGCAGGAAAAACCTGCCAAAATAAACCTGTCCCTTTTTGGTCGGTTTTACTGGAGCGTGGCGTCGATGGCCTTGACCAGAGCGCTGCGCATGCCGGCGTCCTCGAGCGCGACGACGCCCTTGATGGTGGCGCCACCGGGCGAACACACGGCGTCCTTCATGGCGGCGGGATGCTGGCCGGTTGCCAGCTGCAGCTTTGCCGTACCCAGCGCCATCTGGCTCACAATGCGATAGGCATCGGCGCGCGGAATACCGTGTTTGACGGCCGCATCGCCCAGAGCCTCAATCGCCATGGCGACAAACGCCGGCGCGCAACCGCCCACGGTGCCGCCCACAAACAGCAGGTTCGTATCGAGCTCGACCACCGTACCGAGCTTGCCAAGCAGATCGAGCACCGTGGCGCGCTGCTCGCCGTTGAGCGTCGAGGTCTTCTCGCAGGCGATAACGCCCTCGCCCACCGAAACCGGCGTGTTGGGCACCGTCGAGATGTGCGCGACGCCCGGCAGGACCTGTTCCCACTTGGCGCTATCCCAAGTCCAGGCGACCGAGAGAACGACCTTGTCGCCAAGGGCGTCCTTCAGCGGAGCGAACACCTTCTCGATCATGTACGGCTTGACCGCAGCGACCACGATATCGGACGCGGCAACGACCTCGGCCGAATCGTGGCAGGCGGTCATGCCGCGTGCCTCGCAGCGCTCGACTAGGGCGTCGTAGCGGCCCGCGCAGGCGCACATGTCACCCGCGGCCACGCCGGCAGCGATCCAGCCATCGGCCATAGCGCTCGCCATATTGCCAAAACCGACAAATCCGATCTTCATATCACGTAGTCCTCTCAGACGCATTTCTCAAAAACGGATGTAATTGTCCCATGCCATTGTTTCGTATTGCCGACCTATTTGTGATAAGGCTCGCCACGGCTAATCTTGCAGGCGCGGTAAATCTGCTCTAGCAGCACCACGCGCGCCAGGTTATGCGGCAAGGTGATGCGTCCAAAGCTGAGCATCTCGTCGGCACGGGCGCGCACAGCATCGCTCACGCCGTCCGAGCCGCCGATTACAAAGGCGATGTCGCTGTTGCCCCGCAGCATAAGATCGTCGAGGCGCGCCGAAAGCTCCTCACTCGAGCGCTCCTTGCCCTCGATAGCCAGCAGGATCACATGCGCCCGCGGCGGCAAGGCGGCAAGAATCGCCGCTCCCTCCTTGTCGCGCGCAGCGTCCACGCCGCCTGCCTTGGCAGGGTCGATATCGGCGACCTCGCGCATATCCACCTTGGCATAGGCGCCCAAGCGCTTAGTGTACTCGGCGCACGCGTCCTTCCAAAAGCGCTCCTTGAGCTTACCGACGCAAACAACGGTGTACTTCACGCGCGCCTACTCCTTCGAATCGCTCTGGGCTTTACCCGCAGCCAGCATCTGCTCAAACATCGAGGTCGACTGGGAGAAATCGCTCGGCAACACGACCGTCGAATTTTTGCCCGTGCGCGCGAACTCCGTCATCATCTCGGCCCACTGCGTAAACATGAACAGCTGGTTGGCCTCGTCGTTACCGACACCGGTCTCTTGGATGATCTCGAGTGAATCCTTGATGCCCAGCGCGATGGCCTTGCGCTGATTGGCGATACCCTCGCCCGCCTTTTCCATAGCCTCGGCCTCGGCGGTTGCCTCGGTCACGCGCTTGATGCGGTCGGCCTCGGCGAGCTCCTGCGCCGCGGCGCGCTTGCGTTGTGCGGCGTTGATGTCGTTCATGGAGTTCTCGACCTCGGTCGGGAGCGCGATCTTGGTGATGAGTGTCGACACAAGGGTGAAGCCGTAGGCAGCCATTTGCTCGGACACGGTGGCGTTGACGTCCTTGGCGATGTCGTCCTTCTTGGCAAAGACCTCATCGAGCGTGTAGACGGGAATCGAGGAGCGCAGTGCATCGGTGATGAAGTCGCGCATCTGATCGACGGGTTCCTGCAGCATGTAGTAGCTCTTGTAGATGCCCGAATCCGCCGGGCCAGCGCCCATGTCATAGCTCACATGGTACTGGGCCGAGACCTCGAGGCCGATGGTCACATTGTCCTGAGTCTTAACGTCGATACCAAAACCGTTTTTCATGGTACGCAGACTCACCGTGGCGGCCTTGCGGTCGATCACAGGCACTTTCAGGTGGAAACCCGCGTTGACGATACGGTTGAACTTGCCCAGGCGCTCGATGATCACGGCATGTTGTTGCTCGACGACATAGCAGGCGTTAGGAAGAAGCAACAACAGGATGATGATGGGGATCAAAAGGCTGGTAAGGGCAGCGATGATACCGGATAGCAGCATGGTTTCTCCTCTGTTGGGCATACATTGGCACTAGGATACCCGTCCTGGACGGCCCCAAAGGCCCGATGGCAGGGCCAGTGGGCAAAAAAGACCAAATATGAGTACTGTCACTATTTTAGTAGCAGCCTATTTAGCGAAATAGCACCCTGTCGAACCCGAGATCCTTCCAAATTGAGCCGCTTTGTCTCAAAGCCGAATCAAATTAACGTACATCTGTTGCGTAATTATCACAAAATAGACCTCTAGAAATGTTGCCGCCTTTGTGACAGTACTCATATTTGCCGTTTTTTGCCCACTGGGGTTTCGGGCATACGAAATATCGGCATTGGATCCGTAAAAACAGCCTGCCGGCGCCCTCGCCAGCTCGCTAAAAACGCTCCGCGTTTTCTTTCCGCTCGCTCCTTCGCAGGTTCAAGTCCCTGCGAAGGGCCCATAACAAAAAAGCTCCCATTGCTGGGAGCTCTTTCATTCAATGGTGCGGGCGAAAGGACTTGAACCTTCATGGGGTTGCCCCCATACGGACCTGAACCGTACGCGTCTGCCAATTCCGCCACGCCCGCGTGCAGGAATTAGAATAACGGAGCACCGCTGGGAACGCAAGAACTATTTTTGAAAAAGTTTGCAGGCATTATCCCAAGCGGCTTGCGCAATGGCTTCGGCGTCCTCGCCGGTTCGGTCGACACGGTCGTTTACCAGTGCGTTTGCTGTGATAGAGATCATCGCAGGCTCGCACTCAAGGCCGCGAATGGGTTCCGGCGCCATATACGGGCAGTCCGTCTCGAACAAAATGCGATCGAGCGGAGTTGCCGCGAATGCCTCGCGCACGTCGTCGTTGCGCTTAAAGGTGGCCGCGCCGCCATAGGCGATATAGCAGCCCAGTTCCACAAAACGTTCCATCGTGGCACGGTCCTCGCCAAAGCAATGCAACACGCACCCAGCCTGAGGCACGCCCACCTCACGAAGCACGTTGTAGGCATCCACATGCGAGGTACGCTCCTGGTCCGTGTCCTCGTGACGCAGGTGCAGCTCCACCGGCACGTTGCGACGCACGGCAAATTCGAGCTGGCGCGCCATGCAGTCAATCTGCACGTCATGGGGTGCCGGCGCGATATCGTCGTCATAGTCCATGTGATAGTCCAAGCCGATTTCGCCAATACCGACGCATAAGGGGTCATCGAGCGCGGCAACAACCTGCGCATGAATGTCATCGGTATAGTCGGGAGCGCCATACGGATGCACGCCGGCGAGATACTTTATCTGCGGAATATCCTGCATCGGCAGAATCTTGCGCGTCAGCCAGTCGCTATAGTCCGCCACGCTACGCTTGTCGGCGATGGGATCGAAGACCGTCACCAACAGGTCGACGCCCGCGGCCTTGGCGCGTACGAGCGTCTCGGGCACCTCCTTGCCCCAAAACGAGAGCAGGTGCGCATGCGTATCGGCAAGCGGTGCCAGAGGCTCCGGACAGGCAATCGTTTTCTTTTTCTTGGTAAACGTCACGCGTTCGGCATTAGGCGTCATGGGAAAGCTCCTGAGCCAGACGGACAAAGTCGGCAACGCCGAGCGTCTCGGCGCGCGTGGTGGGCGCAATACCGCAAGCCTCAAAGGCGGCATCGAGCACGTCTTTGGCAAAGCCGTTGGCGCTCATGGAATTGCGGATGGTCTTGCGGCGCTGGGCAAATGCAGCGTCGACCACACGTGCCACATACTCGCGATCGAGCCCCTCGGGCACCACGCCGTCAACGCGGTCGATACGCACGACGGCCGAGTCAACATGCGGCGCCGGCATAAAGCAACGCGGCGGCACCTCAAAGCGACCCGTCACCCGCGCATACAGGCCGAGTTTTGCCGTGTAGCCGCCATAGGTCTTGTTACCGGGCGTTGCGGCAATGCGATCGGCGACCTCCTTTTGCACCATGACCACGGCGCGCTTGAGCGCGGGCATCGTCTGGAAGAATTGCAGGATGATCGTCGCCGCCACGTTATAGGGCAGGTTCGCGACAAACACCGTGGGCTCGCCACCAGCGGTCTGCTCGATCTGCTCCGACGTCACCTTGAGCGCATCGCCCATGATAAAGCGGAAGTTGGCGTAGTCGGCGGCATGGGCATCGAGCACCGGTTCGAGCTCGGGATCGGCCTCGATCGACGTGACGCACGACGCCTCCTGCAGTAGGGCTAACGTCAACGTACCGCAACCCGGACCCACCTCGAGCACGCGCTCATCGCCCGTAAGCTCGGCGAGTTCGCAGATACGCTCGATCACATGGTTATCGATCAGGAAGTTCTGGCCCAGGCGATGCTTGGTCGCAAGGCCAAACTCCTCCAGCAGCTCCCTGGTTGCCGTGGGGTTTGCCAAAGGCGAAGTTGTCATGGTTGCCTCCTTAACATGGTGGCTGCATCGTAAAGCAAAAGGGCATGGACCGTTGTGGCCATGCCCTTACCGTTAAACAGCAAATTGCCGATATGGCGCTCGCGCGGCGTCTTAGCCCAGACGCGGGAACAGCGGATCGCCCTTCTCGACGGGCTGGCCGCCAGCAAGCAGACCCCAGGCACAGATGCCCTTGAGGTCGTCGCTCGTGGCCTCGTCCTCGCAGGACAGGCGGCGCAGAGCCTCGGCAGAAGTCTGGGGCATGAGCGGCATCAGCAGGTGAGCGGCGATACGGATTGCCTCGAGCAGGTTGTAGATCACAAACGCCAGCTCGTCAGCCTTGGCCTCGTCCTTGGCAAGCGCCCAGGGCTCGGAGTCCTCGATGTAGTGGTTGGCGGCGTGGATGAGCTCCATGACCTCGTCCTTTGCTCCGCCGTAATCGAGCACGTCCATCTTGGCCATGTAGCGCTCGACCAGGCCGTCGGCGATCTTTGCCAGCGGGTTATCGAACGCATCGGCAGACGCCGGCTTAGCCGGCGCGCAACCATCAAAGTACTTGCCGCTCATGTTGAGCGAACGCGAGATGAGGTTGCCCCAGCTGTTGGCCAGGTCGGCGTTGTAGACCTGTTCCATGCGATCGAAGCTGATGGCACCGTCGGTGCCGGGAACCACGTCGGTCATAAAGTAGTAGCGATAGCCCTCGACGCCCAGCATGTCGATAACGTCCTGCGGGGCGATAGCGTTGCCACGGCTCTTAGACATCTTCTCGGCCTTGCCGGTCTCGGCATTGCGCACGGTCAGGAAGCCGTGGGCAAAGACGTGCTCGGGCAGGGCCTCGCCGATGGCCATGAGCATGGCCGGCCAAATGACGCAGTGGAAGCGGATGATGTCCTTGCCCACGATGTGGAACTGCGCAGGCCAGCGATAGGCAAGTTCGGCGCGGGCCTCATCGGTGTCGACGCCGTAGCCGACGGCCGTCATATAGTTGAGCAGCGCGTCGAACCACACGTAAGTCACGTGGCCCTCGTCAAACGGGACCTGAATGCCCCAGTCAAAGCTGGTGCGGCTCACGGAAAGGTCGTTGAGGCCGCCCTCGACAAAGCTGCGCACCTCGTTCATGCGAAACGCGGGCTCGACAAAATCGGGATGCTCGTCATAGAGCTTAAGCAGCTTGTCCTGGAAGGCGGAAAGCTTAAAGAAGTAGGACTCCTCCTGCACGCGCTCGAGCGGACGGTGGCAATCGGGGCAGAGGTGCTGACCGACGCTGCCGTACTCCTCGTCGCCCTTCTGGACCTGCGTATCGGTGAAGTAGGTCTCGTCGGGCACGCAGTACCAGCCGTCGTAGCTGCCCTTATACAGGTAGCCGGACTCCTTCATGCGCTCCCACAGGTACTGCACGGCATGATGCTGGCGCGGCTCGGTGGTGCGGATGAAGTCATCGTTGGAAATCTCGAGCTTGCTCCAAAGCTCCTTGAAGTGCGGGGCCTGGCTGTCGGTCCACTCCTGCGGCGTCATGTCGTGCTTGGCTGCGGCCTCGGCGACCTTCTCGCCGTGCTCGTCCATGCCGGTCAAGAACTTGACGTTATAGCCGGCAGAGCGACGATAGCGAGCCTGGACATCGGCGATGATGGTGGAATAAGCCGTGCCCAGGTGCGGATCGGCGTTGACGTAGTAGATAGGCGTCGTGATAAAAAACGAAGGCTTGGTTTGATCCATGGGGTCTGTCCTCCAGAAAAACGTTGCATACAGGGGATGATTCTAGCGCAAGGGCTGCATATCCTCCATCTATTGCATATCGAGCACCATGGCATAGACATCGCGCTTGCGGCGCGAGTACTTCTGCGACAGGCGCTTGGCTACCGCGGAGGCGGGCTCGCCCTCCTCGAGTGCGGCGCGGATGTCCTCGCGTAGGGCCTCATCGGGGTCTACCGCCGCGATGCCAACCGGCGTGATGCCGGCTTCCTCGTCCTCGCTCGGCGGCGCGATGACCAGCGCAATCTCGCCCTTTACCTCGCCGCGAGCGCACAGTTCCTCGGCAAGCTGGGCGGCAGATCCGCGCAAGACTTCCTCGTGCAGCTTGGTGAGCTCACGGCAAACGGCGACCTCGCGCTGGGGGAAGACCTCGGCCACGGCCTCGAGCGTCGCCGCGATGCGATGTGGAGACTCGTAGAAGATGAGCGCGCCGGGCACCACGGCGAGGCGCTGCAGCCGACGCACGCGCTCGCCATGCTTGCGGCCCAAAAAACCCTCAAAGAAGAAATGCTCGCAGGGAATGCCAGACGACACGAGCGCCGTGACGCAAGCAGAGGGCCCGGGGATAACCTCGACAGGCACATCCGCCTCGCGCGCCGCCTCGACCAGTGCCTGGCCCGGGTCGGACACGCTCGGCATACCGGCGTCCGAGGCAAAGGCAAGGGTCTCCCCCGCCAGCAGGCGATCGACCAAGCCAGCGGCTCGACTTGCGATCACGTTCTCATCGCAACGGACAAGCGGTTTGGAAATGCCCAGATGCATCAAGAGCTTTGAGGTCACGCGAGTGTCCTCGCAGCAGATGGCATCGGCGGCGGCAAACGCCTCGCCGACGCGTGGGGACAGATCGCCCAGGTTACCGATGGGCGTACCGACCACATAGAGTTTGCCCGTACGGGCGCCATTTTGCGTCATATCAACCTATTCAATCATGCCGCGCTCGAGCGTGCCGAGTGCTGCGCGGGCATCCCATGCTGCAATACGCTTCTCGGTCTTCCAGGTTTGGAAGAACCATCCAGCAGCCGGCGCAAACGAAGCCAGCTGGTTGGCGATAAACACGCGCTCGTAGGCGTTGCGGCCCTCGGGCGTAACCGACGAGTTGGCAAAAATCGCCGCGCCCGACCATTCGCCCACCAAGACGGGGAATCCGGTCGCGATTGCCTCTTTGAGCTCGCGCTTGTTGCGCGAGATGGCGGTCACGAGGCCGCGGGGGCTCGTGATATCGAGGGCATACTCGTCGCGGTAATGGTACAGGTGGAGGTCCATATAGACATTCTTGTACTTGGCACCGCGCATAAAGTGCTTCCACTCGCCAGGGTGCCCCGAAGAGGAAAAGACGACGATCTTGTCCTCGGGCATATACGAGCGAACGATCTCGTACGCATCACGATAGAAGTTGCGCAGGTAGTGAGCGGGAATACCGTCCGTCATGGTAAAGAGGCTCTTGCGAACGCTCATCTGTGGCGTGTCAAGCAGCTCGATTCCCAGCAGGCTCTCGGCCTCGCCGTAACGATCGGCCAAGCGCTCCAGAACATCGAGCGCGACATGACGGCCGTTGGTAGACGAATGCCACTCGGCGACGGTCTCCGGCGTGGTGGGCGAATCGTTGGAATCGCCCTGGCCGCCGGGCACGGTCGCCAGATCGAGCAGCACGCGGATGTCGTACTTGGCAGCCCACTCAATCGCGCGATCGATATAGTCGACAACCGAAATGTAGGAGGCATCGGACTCCTGCGAGCCAAAGGCGTACCACGGCACCGGCAGGCGCACGGCGTTGAGACCGATCTGCGCCATACGGCGAAAATCGTCCTCGCTCACAAACGTCTCGTAATGACGGCGCATGCGCTCGTTATAGGCGGCGGTGCCCATGGCCTCCTGCAGCTCGGCCGCGTTGGATGCACCGGTCGCCGCGTACAGCGACGGGGTCACCCAAGGCTCGGGAATAAACCAGCCAGAGAGATTAACGCCGAGTATCCTCTCCATCACTGCCCCCTTCGGATCGTGCAGGTTGAACCCGCATCGTATTGCATAGGATAAGTATCGTTTTGAGTATACCCGCGCGTACGGACAGGCGACCGAACGGTCTGCAAAGTGGCGCAAAAGTGGGAGGAATGTCCAGGGCAGGCGAAACGCGAGATGCACGCGTACGCCGGAAAGCGCGACCCATTATTCCGCTCGAGAATGGGATGCGCTTTCCATTAGTAGGCCCAACCGGAAAGCATGTCCCGCAATTTCGCGTAATTCCGGATCGTGCTTTCCCAAGCAACCCTGAAGCGGAAAGCATGACCCACTCTGAAGCAAAATTCCGGGACGCATTTTCCGCGGAACCCTACATAAAAGAAAAGGACCTCTTTGCAGAGGTCCTAGTCAATTTAAGGTGGCGGGGAAGGGAATCGCGCCCGCGCTGCGCGCGTGCGGACCGCTGCGGCGCTTCCGCGCCTTGCGAGCTGCGCTGGCAAACGCTTACGCGTTTCCTCAGCTCCGCGCCCTCACGGGGTTCGATTCCATGTGGGGGCTACATAAAAGAAAAGGACCCCTTTGCAGGAGTCCTTATCAAGTCAAGGTGGCGGGGAAGGGAATCGAACCCCTGACACGAGGATTTTCAGTCCTCTGCTCTACCAACTGAGCTACCCAGCCATTTGAGGTGTGCCTTGTTTCAAGGCTTGATTAGTATAACCAAGGACGCGCGCCGGTCAACCGAGAATTTTAAAAAAGTTTTTGAGTACGGCGCCGGCCACAACCTCGGGCCCACAGAACAGCACGTCAGAGGCATCAGCCGGCAGCAAGAAGTTTTTCCACTCCACCCCTTCATGCCGGTACTCGTTGGAAGGCGGGAGGCGAAGCGAGGATTGAGGGGCGCTCCAGTGCGGCCCAGGCGCATGGGTGGGAGCACATGCGCCAAGGTCGAACGTTTTCGTAGCACGCGAGGACATTGCCGTTGCG
>CAKUEZ010000075.1 GCA_934646965.1 uncultured Collinsella sp.
CGCCGATGCCCGCGGGCAGGCCGTAGATGCCGCACTCCACGATGCCGCCGATGCTGTCGAGCTCGTCGCGCGCGGCAAGAATCTCCTCGCGCATACGGCCGGCAGCCGCCGCGTCGATGCACGGCAGGTCGTTCGAAAGGATCGCCTTACGGTCGGACTCGCGATAGACCATGTCGTCCATGGGCAGGTCGGAGATGCCGCCGATCTGTGCGACGTGTGCCATCACTTTAATGCCGCGGGCTTCAAGCGCCTGCAGCGCAATGCCGCCGGCGATGCATAAGGGGGCCGTCAGGCGGCCGGAGAAGTGCCCGCCACCGTCGACGTCGTGCATGTTGTGGTACTTCACGCGTGCGGGGAAGTCCGCATGGCCCGGACGGGGCTTGCGGCGCAGCTCGGTGTAGTCCTTGGAGCGCGTGTTGGTGTTTTCGATAATCGCTGCAATGGGCGCGCCGGTGGTATGTCCATCGACCACGCCGGCGATGATGTGCGCGGCGTCGGCCTCGCGGCGCTTAGTCGCGGTTTCGTCGCGTCCGGGGGCGCGACGATCGAGGAATGCCTGCAGCGCTTCCTGATCAACGCTAATACCTGCCGGAATGCCATCGAGCGAGCAGCCGATGGCAGGGGAGTGAGACTGGCCGAAAATGCTCAGATGCAAGACGTTGCCAAAGGTCGAGGACATGCTATTCCTCCTCGAGCGTGACCTTGCCGCCCAGCAGGCGGTAATGGTCGAAGAAATCGGGATAGGACTTGTTGACGGCCTCGGCGCCGTGGATCACGACCTCGCCGGTGGCGCGGCTCGCGGCGATGGCGGCCATCATGGCGATGCGGTGGTCGTTGTGCGAATTGACCTCGCCGCCGGTAAAGGCGTCGACGCCCTTGATGATGAGGTCGTCGCCGGCAATGCGCACCTGCGCGCCCAGCGCGGTGAGCTCGCGGGTGGTGGTGACCAAGCGGTCGGATTCCTTGATGCGCAGGCGAGCGCAGTCGCGGATGAAGGTGCGGCCCTGCGCCAGCGAGGCTACGGCCGAGATGACGGGCACCAGGTCCGGAATGTCGTGGGCGCTCATCTCAAAGCCAGCGAGCTTGTCGGACTGCACGGTGGCGGCGTTGGTGGAACGCACGATGCGGGCGCCAAAGCGCGAAAGCGCGGCGAGCACGTTTCGGTCGCCCTGCGCGGAGCTCAGGGACACGCCCTCGACGGTGATGGGGTCGGTGCCGATGGCGCCGGCGCACAGCCAAAAGGCGGCGTTGGACCAGTCGCCCTCGACGGCCACGCTGCCGGGCGTGCGGTACGAGCCGCTATTCACGCGGAAGTTCGTAACCTCGGGCTGGCCGTCCTTGGCGGGGATGCGCTCAACGTTGACTTCGACGCCAAAGGCCTTCATGGCCTGGATCGTCAGGTTGATGTAGGGGCGGCTCTCGATGAGGCCGGTCACCTGCACGCAGGAGGGCTGGGCCAGCAGCGGGGCCGCCAGCAACAGACCGGAGATATACTGTGAGCTCACGTTGCCCGGCAGCACAAAGGTGCCCGGGCGCATGCGTCCGCTCGTCTTGAGCGGAAAACCGCCCAGACCCTGCAGGTCGCAGCCTGCGGCGATGATCTCATCCGAAAGCGGGGAGAGTGGGCGGGCTCCCAAGCGACCCTGGCCCACAAAAGTGGCCTCCGCACCCAGCGCACAGGCGACGGGCAGCATAAAGCGCAGCGTGGAGCCGCTCTCGCCGCAGTCGAGCGTGCCGCCGGCGAGAGCCTTGAGCAGGCCAAATTCAACGCTCTTCATGGTGGGATGGACCTGGAAGCCGTCCTCGACGGTTTCGATGCGGGCGCCCAGGGCCGTAAGGCAGCGAACCGTTGCCTCGATGTCGGCGCAGGTGGTGTTGCAGGTGACGTGCGTCTCGCCGTTGGCAAGCGCGGCGCAGATGATGAGGCGATGCGCCATCGACTTGGACGCGATGGCGGGAACCGTGCCCTTGAGCGGGGACGGGGTGATGCGGGCTAGCATGCGGATGCGTCTCCCTTCTGGCCGAGGCCCTCGGCAATTAAATCGTGGAAGGTGGAAAGCGGCGTGCGGTCGATGCTGCAGCGGCCGATGTCGTGCGGAATCACCAGATCGATGGTGTCGCCCGCACGCTTCTTGTCGTGGAGCGCCTCGGCAAAGACGGCATCGGCATCCAAGTTGCAGCGAGTCTTGAGGCCGTGACGGGCGCAGAGCTCCTCAATACGACCGGGCAGCTCGGCATCGCAAATACCGTGCAGGGCTGCAGCGCGCGTAATGATGCCCATGCCGATCGACACACAGTTGCCGTGGCCGAGCTCAAAGTGCTCGCAGGCCTCGACGGCGTGTCCGGCGCTGTGTCCAAAGTTGAGCAGCTTGCGCTGGTTGGTCTCGCGCTCATCGGCAACGACCACGGCGCGCTTGATGTCGATATTGCGGGCGATGATGAGCGCCACGCGGGCGACGTCGCGGTTGAGGAGCTCCAGCGTGAGCGGGGTCTTCTCCAGCTCGTCGAAAAGCTCGGGATCGGCGATCATGGCGTGCTTGACGACCTCGCCGCAGCCGTCTGCGAACTGCTCGGGCGTGAGGGTCGCCAGACACCCCACGTCGGCGATAACAACGCTCGGCTGCCAAAAGGCGCCGGCGAGGTTCTTGCCGGCAGCCAGGTCGATAGCCGTCTTGCCGCCGACCGAAGAATCTACCATGGCAAGCAGGCTCGTGGGGATCTGCACAAACTTGCAGCCGCGCATGTACGTGGCGGCCACAAAGCCCGCCACGTCGCCCACGACACCGCCGCCGAGCGCCACGATCACGTCGGAGCGCGAAAGCTCGTGCTCGGCCACAAACTCCAAAATGGCAACGTAGGTCTCGGCGCGCTTATGGGCCTCGCCGGCCTCGAAGGTGCAGATGCTCACCTCGTAGCCAGCTGCCTCAAGGCTCTGCTTAACGGGCATCTGGTAGAGCGGACCTACGTTGGTGTCCGTCACGATGACGGCGCGCGAGCCGCCGGCGGTGGCGCGCACAAGCTCGCCCGCTTGCTCCAGCAAAAACGTGCCCACATGCACCTGGTAGGGGCGTGCGGTGTCGATATCGATGGTAATCGCCATAAGCTTCGGTCCTTTCGACCTGGCGTGATGGGTGGTCTAGTGGGAGGCCTCGTCGTCGAGCGCGCGCTTAATGCGGTCCCCCTCGGCAAGGAGGTTCTCCAGATAGCGCTGGTCGCGGTCCTTGAGTGCACGGCTGTAGGCGCCGAGCGATTCGATGAGATGGTCGATCTCGAAGGCGAGAGCGTCAGCGTCGTCGATCATGAGCTCGGACCACATCTGTGGGTTGAGGTGTGCCACGCGGGTGAGGTCGCGGTAGCTACCGGCCGAAAAACCGTGGTGGACCTGGGCGGTCGGGCTCTTAACGTAGGCGTTTGAGACGACGTGCGCGAGCTGGCTCGTAAAGGCGATGACGCGGTCGTGCTCGGCAGCGCTGGTCACGCTGAACTTGCCAAAGCCCAGGGGGCGCACCATCTCGCGCACCTGGCCCAAAAGCTCCAGCTTAAGTGCATCGTCCACCGCGGGCGGCACGAGCACCAGCGGTGCGCCCTGGAACAGGTCGGCGCGGGAGTGCGCATAGCCCGAGAACTGCGTGCCCGCCATGGGGTGCGCGCCCACAAAGTAGAAGCCGTGCTCGCGGGCGAGCTCAAAGGCGCGCTCGCACACGATGCCCTTGACGCCCACGGTGTCGATGACCACGGGGCCCATGATGGCCTCGGTGTCGGTGGCGTCGGCGAGCGCCTGGGCGTGCGCCTCGAGCCACTCGATGCACGCCTCGGGGTAGCAGGCCAGCACGATAATGTCGCACTCGCCGAGCGTCTCGTCGTTGAGCTCGCCGGCGACGGTGCCCATGCTGGCTGCCGTCATGACATCGTCATCGGGATCCCAGGCCAGCACGCGGACGCCCGCCTGCGCATAGCCGCGGGCGAAGCTGCCGCCGATGAGGCCAAGGCCGACGATACCGGCACACTTGGGGCCGCCCTGGTTAACGCGTGCGTTTCTCACCGTGCCCATTGCTACTCCGTAACGGTCTCTTGGCAGACGACCTCGCGAATGGCGCAGATGCGGCGCATCGTGTCGTCGAACTGGTCGGGGGTGAGGGCCTGAGCGCCGTCGGACCAGGCGTGGCTCGGGTCGTCGTGGACCTCGATCTCCAGGCCGTTGGCGCCACAGGCGGTCGCGGCGAGCGCCATGGGCTCAACGTAGCGCGTGTAGCCGGTGGCGTGGCTGGGATCGGCGACGACGGGCAGGTGCGACAGGTGGTGCAGCACCGGCACGGCGTTGAGGTCGAAGGTGTTGCGGGTGCGGGTCTCGAAGGTGCGGATGCCGCGCTCGCACAGGATGACGTTGTCGTTGCCCTCGCTCATGATGTACTCGGCAGCCATGAGCAGCTCGTCGATCGTGCCGGACATGCCGCGCTTAAGCAGAATTGGGGTCTGCGTCTTGCCGACCTCCTTGAGCAGGGGGAAGTTCTGGGCGTTGCGGGCGCCGATCTGCATGACGTCGATCTTCTTGTCCAGGAAGATCTGCACGTCGCGCGGGTCCATGATCTCGGTGACGATCGGCATGTCGAGCTCGGCCGATGCCTCGCACAGCAGGTCAAGGCCGGCGGGGCCCATGCCCTGGTAGGCGTAGGGGGAGGTGCGGGGCTTGTAGGCGCCACCGCGCAGCATCGTGGCGCCGGCGGCCTTCACGCGGCGGGCGATGCGGATGAGGTTCTCGCCCTCGACGGAGCAGGGGCCGGCGATGACCTGGAACTGGTCGCCGCCGATCTTGACGCCGTGGCCGCAGTCGATGACGGAGTCCTCGGGGTGGAACTTGCGGTTGGCGCGCTTGAACGGCTCGGAGACGCGCTGTACGCGCTCGACGACGTCCATGGACTCGAGCAGGAACGGGTCGATCTTGGTCGTGTCGCCCACCAGGCCGATGATGGTCTCGTTCTCGCCGCGCGAGACGTCGGTCTTGAGACCCTTCTTCTCAATCCAGCTGACGATGTGGCTGACGGCCTCGTCGCTGGCGCTCTGCTTTAAAATTGCAATCATGGTGTGCCTCTCACCTCGATGGATATCCTTTGCAAAAACGGCCCGCATCGCGAGCCGTGTATATATGGTGCATGAGAGTTTATACTATCTGACTCACTTTTGCCTTCTAAAGTGAGGCGTTGCGCCGTGTCTCCCAGGGAATTGCAAAGCTTTATCTTTTATTTGATAGCCCATGGCGCACTTGGGTATAATGCTTTCCGTTCGCCCTATTAGCTCAGGGGATTAGAGCGTCTGCCTCCGGAGCAGAAGGCCGTTGGTTCGAATCCAACATGGGGCACCATCGAACGTAAGACCGTCCGAACCTCGCATGGTCCGGGCGGTTTTTCTTATACCGACGCGACGTGATGGGACGTGGTATGGCAGCAACGGATATCGAGCGCGGGCTTTCGACCGCCGAGGTCGAAGAACGCATCGCCGCCGGTAAGATCAACCGCAATATGGAGCTCAAGACCAAATCGGTCCGCGAGCTCATCATCGAAAACCTCTGCACGCTGTTCAATTTAATCAACGTGATTCTGGCGATTCTGGTCCTGCTGACCGGGTCGTTTAAGAACCTGACGTTCTTGTTCGTGGTGTTTTTGAATACCGCTATCGGCGTCATTCAATCCATGCGTTCCAAGCGCATGGTCGACAAGCTTACGCTGCTTACCTCCAAAAAGGCCATTGCGGTGCGTGACGGTGCCGAGGTGGAGCTCGACCTGGACCAGATCGTGCTCGACGACATCATTCGCCTCGGGCGCGGCGACCAGATTCCCGCCGACGCCGTGGTGGTGTCGGGCGAGGCGCTCGTTAACGAGAGCCTGCTCACAGGCGAGAGCGACCTCATCAAGAAACAGCCCGGCTCCGAGCTCATGAGCGGCAGCTTTATCGACTCGGGACTGCTGCGCGCCCAGGTGATCCACGTTGGCGCCGACAATTACGTGGCCAAGATCAACAACGAGGCCAAGTACGTCAAAAAGGTCAATTCCGAGATCATGAACGCGCTCAACGCCATCGTGCGGTTCGCGAGCATCATCATGATTCCGCTCGGCTTGGCGTTGTTCGCTTCGAGCGTGAGCGATCTGTGGGACGCCGCCGGCACCCCGGGCGATAGTGCGCTTTCGTGGTGCTTCTCGGAGCTGTTGGCCGGCCGCGTGCCTTCGTCGGCGCTGCTGTCCACGGTGGGCGCTCTTCTGGGCATGATTCCGCAGGGCCTGGTGCTGCTGACCTCGTCGGTGCTCGCCATCGCCACGGTGCGTCTGGCGCGTCGCAAGGTGTTGGCGCAGCAGCTCTACTGCATTGAGACGCTCGCGCGCGTCGACGTGCTGTGCCTGGATAAGACCGGCACCATCACGTCGGGTCGCATGGAGGTCGAGGGTACTTACCCGCTGCCGGTCGAGGGCGTTGGCCTGGGCGTGGGGGAGAGCGAGACGACCGTTCTCGTCGATACCACGGTGCTCGATTTTGCCCTGGCAAACGTGGCGCGCGCGACCTCGGCTGATGCCAACGAGACCTGCCAGGCGCTGCTCAATTACTATGCCGACCGCCCGGTCGAGGTGTCCGAGCCGCTGTCGGTCATTCCGTTCTCGTCGTCCAAAAAGTGGAGTGGTGCTTCGTTTGCGCAGGGCTCCTATGTGATGGGCGCGGCGCAGTTTGTGCTTTCGGACCGCGTGTTTGCACAGGTCGAGAACCGTGTGGCCGAGCTTGCCGACACCTGCCGCGTGCTCGTGGTGGCGCGTGTTGACGGTTTTACGCCCGACGGCGATATGGTGGGCGAGGCCGAGCCCGTGGGCTTTGTGACCATCCGCGACGAGATCCGCACCTCGGCTGCCGAGACCATCGGCTACTTTAATGAGCAGGGCGTGACCCTTAACGTGATCAGCGGCGACGACCCCCGTACGGTGTCGTCGATTGCGCGCGTGGTTGGCGTGCCCGGGGCAGATGCCTACGTGGACGCCACGACGCTCGATACGCCTGCCAAGCTCGACGCGGCGGCGGACCGCTATCACGTCTTTGGACGTGTGACGCCGCAGCAAAAGCGCGAGCTCGTGCAGGCGCTCAAGCGTCGCGGGCACACCGTGGCCATGACGGGCGACGGCGTCAACGACGTGCTGGCGCTCAAGGAGGCCGACTGTTCCGTGGCGATGGCCGCCGGCTCCGATGCCGCGCGTAACGTGGCCGAGATCGTGCTCGTCGATAACGACTTCGCTTCGATGCCCGCCGTGGTGGCCGAGGGCCGCCGCTCCATCAACAACCTGCAGCGCTCCGCCTCGCTGTTCCTGACCAAGACGCTGTTCTCGATGGGCCTGGCGGCGCTGTGCATTGCGCTGCCGCCGTATCCCTTTGAGCCCATCCAGATGACGCTCATCAACTTTTTCTGCATCGGCGCGCCGGGCTTTGTGCTGGGCCTGGAGCCCAACAACGCCCGCGTGAAGGGGTCGTTCCTGACCAACGTGCTCAAGCGTGCGCTTCCTGCGTCGGTTGCGGTCATTTTGGCCGCGATGCTCGACATCTTCGTGGCCCGCGTGTTTGGGTTTAGCCAGCTCACGCTGTCCACGATGTGCCTGCTCACGTCGTGTGCGGCGAGCGTCAGCCTGATCTGGCGCATCTCCCAGCCGCTCACGCCCCTGCGCGTGGTGCTCTTCGTGTTTGTCGTCGCCGGCATTTTGACGGGTGTTATCGGGTTCCCGGCGCTGCTGTCCATCGCCAACCTGTCCATCAGCCAGATGGTCATTTTGGCGGTCATCATAGTCTTTACCTGTTCGGTGTTCTTTAAGCTCGCCACGATGATGGATTCGCTTAAGCCGCGTCGTCGCCATTCGGCTACGGGTTTTGGCCGCGGTGTCCGCGTGCGTCTGGGGCGCGGTGGCGGCAAGGTGAGCTCGACGGGTTCGACGGCCGGGCGTATTGCCAGGCGCGTCGCTGCCGACATGGCTCAGCGTCGTGAGGAACGCACCGCCCACGAAGCCGAGGCCCGCGCGCTCGAGGGCGTGGCCCAGGCGCAGCCCAAGAAAAAAAGGAGCTCCGGCGCCAAGCGCTCGCGCGTGACCAAATCGCCCCAAGGCATCAAAGTCTCGATGCCCAAGAAAAAGAAGTAGTCCGCGGCCTTCAGGGATGATTTTTCAGGGACGGGGATTAAAAAATCATTAGGTACACAATGATTTTTTAATCCCCGTCCCTGAAAAATCATCCCCCAAAAGAATGCCCTGCGATGTTGAATTGGTGCCTTGTGCCTGTGGGGGCGTAGCGATGCTATGCTCTAAACCCAATTGTTCGAATGATTCCGAAAAGAGGATGCCGTGATCTGCCCGCATTGTCTCAAGACCATAGAGGACGGCTCCTCGTTCTGCCCCTATTGCAATGCCTACGTTGGACCTGGCGATGGCCCCGAGCACACCGAGTTCGTGTTTTGCGACGGCTGCGGCGCCCGCCTGTCTCCGCATGACCGCACCTGTCCCAAGTGCGGCCGTCCCGCTCCGGGCATCCTTTCAAAGGATGCCGCCGCATCCGACCTGGCGGCAGGCCGTACGGCTGGTTTTCCGCGCCTGACCCAGGAGCAGATCGATACTGAGGTCCCTCATGCGCCGGCTTCTGCCGCTGCAGTGCTCTCGGACGCCGCCGACCCCAACGAGACCTGCGTGTTGCCGGCCTTCGACAAGGACTTTGGCATCCCCAAGGTCGATATCCCCCTGCCGGTGTCCCTGCGCGACGACGCTCAGTCCAAAAATCAAAAACCCAAGCGCAAAGTGCACCCGGACGAGGATGCCTATCATAAGCACAAGCGTCAGATTCCCAAACCGCTCATTGTCATCGCGGTGCTTGCTGCCGTGTGCGGCGGTGCCTATTGGTTTGTGACGGCGGATCCCATGGGCGTCATGCCGGGCTTCTACGATCAGTTTGGCCAGGCGGCCAAGACCGCGTTCCCCTCGCGTCAGAAAGGCGAGGCTACCGAGGAGGACACCAAGTCCGACGATACCGCGGAGGTCGTTCAGGAGGAGACTGTTCTTTCCGACGACCAGCTCTATACCAAGCTCGACGGACTGTACCAGACCATCGTGTCGTATAGCGACGATGACCAGATCGGCGAGGTCATCGACTCGTTTAACAGCGGCTACCTGCGCACGCCGCTCTCTACGCGTCAGGAGTTGTCGCAGAGTGCCTACGCCCTGCGTGACCAGATCAAAAAGACCCAAGACGAGCTCAACAACCTTAAGGTTCAGGACGATACCGCCTACGCGGAGGACATCGAGCATCTAAAGCAGCTTGCCGAGTGGATGTACGAGCGCGTCGATATAATCTGCCAGAGCTGGGATATCTCGCTGTCCATTCCCGACGGCGAGTCGTTGAGCGCCCGCCAGAGCGAGATTCTGGCGCCCATCGCGCAGGGCGGCAACAGCGCCCTTAACCAGTACGATGCCAACGTGAGCGCCTGGAAGCCGCAGCCGCGTTCGTAATTTGTTGCCCTCCGGCGGCATAACCTGCGTGCGCAATTGGTGGAAGCCCGTGCTTATTGCTACAATTCGTACAAATATGCTTTAAACGCACGAGGAAGGAACCACATGTTTGGTTTTAAGAAAGAG
>CAKUEZ010000076.1 GCA_934646965.1 uncultured Collinsella sp.
TGGTGGGTGATCGGCAACCCCGACAAGTGGAGCTATATTGCGGCCGGCGTGATCAAGGACGGCTTTAAGTCGTTTGCAAGCGGGCACACGGCGCATGCGGCGATCGGCCTTATGCTCGCCGGGCTTCCGGCGGCTGCCTTTACGGAAAAGCCGTCGAGCCGCTGCGTGGTCTTTTGGGCCGCGGCTGCCGTCGCGGCGCTCGTCGCCTTTGGTCGCATCGTGATCGGCGCGCATTTTTTGAGTGACGTGAGCTGCGGCTTTGCCCTGGTGCTGGCGCTCGAATGCCTTGCCGCGCGCATTGCCTATCCGCACGGCGTACAATAGCCCCGTTTGAATCATCTGGCCGAAACCCGGTAAGAGAGGATTGCCATGCTCGCGTTCAACAACGATTATTCCCACGGCGCACACCCGGCGGTGCTGCAGACGCTCGTCGACACCAATATGGAGCCGCAGCCCGGCTACGGTACCGACGCGCACACCGAGCATGCCAAACAGCTCATCCGTGAGGCTTGCCAGGCCCCCGATGCCGATGTGTTCTTGCTGGTGGGTGGCACGCAGGCCAACGCCACGGTGATCGATATGCTGCTCGCACCCTACGAGGGCGTCGTTGCCGCCGAGACCGGCCACGTCGCCTGCCACGAGGCGGGCGCCATCGAGTTTGGTGGCCACAAGGTACTCACCATCCCCGGCTACGAGGGCAAGATGCATGCCGAGGACCTCGAGAACTATATCCAGGTGTTCTACGAAAACGAGAGCTACGAGCACACGGTGTTTCCGGGCGCCGTGTACGTGAGCCTGTCGACTGAGTACGGCACGCTGTACTCCAAGGCCGAGCTCGCGGCGATTCACGCGGTGTGCCAGAAGCGCGAGATTCCGCTGTTTGTGGATGGCGCCCGCCTGGCCTACGCGCTGGCGGCCGATGCGTGCGACATTACCCTGCCCGAGCTGGCGCAGCTGTGCGACGTCTTCTATATCGGCGGCACCAAGTGCGGCGCGCTTTGCGGTGAGGCTGTGGTGTTCTGCGGTATGCATGCTCCGGCGCATCCCATTCCGCGCATTAAGCAGCACGGTGCGCTGCTGGCCAAGGGCCGCCTGACGGGCGTGCAGTTTGAGGCGCTCTTTACCGATGGGCTGTATTTTGAGATCGGTCGCCAGGCGATCGATACCGCGAAGGCGCTGCGCCGTGTGCTGCACGAGCGCGGCTATCAGTTCTTCTTGGAGACGCCCACGAACCAGCAGTTTGTGATTCTGCCCAACGAGGACATGGCGCGCATTCGCGAGCATGCGGCAATCGAGTACTGGGAAAAGTACGACGAGACCCACACCGTGGTGCGCTTTTGCACCAGTTGGGCGACGACGCAGGAGGACATCGACGCGCTGGCGGCCGTCCTGTAGGTTGATGTGATGATGGGGCCGCCCTGCGCCTGGGTTTGGCGTGGGGCGGCCTTTGCTTTTGACGGAGGAGGGGCTGTATGCCCGAGAAATCCGAGATGTCCGAGCCGACGATTCGTCTGGCGACGCCCGACGACGCGCCGGCGTTGCTGGCCATCTACGAGCCGTATGTGCGCGAGACGGCGATTACCTGCGAATACAAGGTGCCGAGCGTTGAGGAGTTTGCTGGGCGCATCGCCAAGACACTTGAGCGCTATCCGTACCTGGTGATGGAGCTCGATGGCCGCCCGGTGGGCTATGCCTATGTGAGCGCGCTCAATAGCCGCGAGGCCTACGACTGGTCGGTCGAGACGTCGATCTACCTGGCGCGTGATGTGCGCCATGGCGGTCTGGGCCGCAAACTGCACGACGCGCTCAAGCAATGCCTGGTCGCGATGGGCATTACCAACATGTGCGCGCTCATCGCCGTGCCGCACGATAAGGACGACGAGTACCTGACGCACAACAGCCAGGATTTCCATGCCCATATGGGATATCGCCTGGTGGGCGCCTTCGATCGCTGCGCGCAAAAGTTCGGCCGCTGGTACGACATGTGCTGGATGGAGCTGGTCCTAGCCGAGCGCGTTCCCAACCAGCCCAAACCAACCTGGTTCCCCAACCTCCCCAAACCTACCATTTAGGGACAGGTTTATTTTGGCAGGTTTTATCTGGGCAAACGTTAAAAGCCGCCGCGAAGGATACGAATACCTTCGCGGCGGCTTTTATGTTGGTGCGTCCGTTTGATTGGTTTGACCTGCGGGTTTAACAAAACCCCAGATAAAACCGACCAAAATAAACCTGTCCCTTTTTGGCAGGTTAGCCGATGGGCTCGGTGTATTTGGCTCGGTCGGTGCGTTGGATGCGCTTGGAGACGTGGAGCGGGCGACCATCGGTGTCGTAGACGTAGTCGGTGATCAGGATCAGCGCCTGCCCGCGCTCAACATTGAGCAGGAACGCCTCGTTTTGCGAGGCATAGCACACCTCAAAGGTCTTGTGGCCCTGCGCCGGGGCACGGTGAAACTCCTGGCGCAGCGTCGCGTAGAGCGACCCGTTGATGTCGCGGTCGATGAGCGCCCCAAAGCTCGGCGGTAGGTAGGTGGTCTCCAGGCACAGCGGCGCATCGTCCAGATAGCGCAGGCGGACGAGTTTGACGAGCTTGCTGCCCACGGCGGCGTCGAAGAACTTGGCAATGCTGCCGGTCGCCTTGGCAAAGCCCGAATCCACCGTGCGTGTGGTGGGCTTCATACCCTGGCCTTCGACCTGCTTGGTATAGCTCGAAAACACCAGGTTGTTCTCGTGGAGCGCGGGTGTGTCGGCCACAAAGGCGCCGCGCCCGCGCTCGGTGTGCACTAGGCCCTCATCCACCAGTACCTTAAGTGCATGGCGCACGGTGCTGCGCGACAGCCCCGACTCATCCATGAGCTCCATCTCGGACGGCAGCTTGTCTCCGCGTGCGTAGATGCCGGCGGCGATGCGGTCGCGCAGCGTGCCAGCCAAGCGCTCGTATTGGGTCAAGTTCTTTTTCGACGAAATGCTCATGCGATCAACCTGTATCTAACTTGTATGCTTATAGAACCAAGCATGTATCCAATACAACAACAAAACCGCTGGTAACGGATTGCCGAGAATCACACCAGCAAAATTTCTAAGACAAATATAGCATACAACTAGTCGACATCGCAAAAACATGTCTGTAACTTGTATGCCATCGACAGCATCAAACGAGAAGAAAGGCTGATGCACGATGGCTACTCAGGAACAGGTTAAGGACGTCGTCTCCCAGGTTTTGGCTGACAAGGCAGACAAGGGCGGCATCAAGCGCGTCGTGTGGATCGGCGCCGGCGGATCCAACGGCGGCAACTATCCTGCCCAGTACTTTATGGAGCACGAGGCCACGCAGGTCGTGAGTTCCAGCTACACCAGCAACGAGTTCGTGCACGCCACCCCGGCCTACGTCAACGAGAACACCCTGGCCGTCGTCGTTTCCATGCGCGGCACCAAGGAGACCATCGTCGCTGCTCAGGTCGCCAAGGATCACGGTGCCAGCACCATCGCCATCTATGTTGACGAGTCCGGCCTGACCGAGGTCTGCGACTACAAGGTCCAGTACGACAGTCTGGCCGTCGACGAGTCCTGCATGGGCCGCACCAACTCCGCCGTTGTGACCATGATCGCCATGGAGCTCACGCAGCAGACCGAGGGCTATGCCGAGTACGAGACCGCCATGGCCGCCTTCGACCTGGTCGATCCCATCTACCGCAAGGCCGTCGAGTACACCCGTCCGCTCGCCGCCAAGTGGGCCGAGCAGAACGCCGACAAGCCCTGCATCAACGTCATGGCTCAGGGCCCGCTCTTTGGTGCCGCCTACGTCTTTAGCATCTGCAACGTTCAGGAGATGCTGCAGATCGACTCCTGCACCATCAACACCTGCGACTTCTTCCACGGCCCGTTCGAGATCCTGGACAAGCGCACCTCGCTGTTCCAGCTCATCAGCGTCGGCCGCAGCCGCTGCAACGACGAGCGCGGCATCCGCTTTGTCAACCAGTACGGTGGCGAGCGCGTCTATCAGCTCGACGCCAAGGAGCTCGGCCTCAACGACATCAAGGACAGCGTGAGCGAGTACTTCAACCACCTGATCTTCGCCCCGATCCTCAACAACGTCTACATGCGTGCGCTTTCCGCCGTCACCCACAAGGACTACATGACGCGCCGCTACATGTGGAAGCTGGACTATTAATTACGCGGTTTTACCAAACCGCGTAACTGCTCGACGCTGCAAACCCGCCAGAGCGGCAATCTGCCTTTCAACTTCGGCGGCATGACCAGAAGGTCAATACCGCCTTGTTTCAAGGCACCTTGCTCGCTCTGGCGGGTTTTCGCTGGCATTGCCAAGGCATCGGTGCTGCCATGGCTGGCACTTGGGGACGTTCCTTTTGTGCCGGCATTTGGGGGCACTCCTTGCACCAATGTTTCCCGTTCGCCGATTTCGGTCTTGATAAATGTATATAACGACTATAACGTAGTATGAAACATATTGGTAACAAAGCCAAGGAGGCTACGTTGAAGAGAAGCAATCTGGGCTATGTGCTGGTGCTGGTCGCCGCGCTCATGTGGGGCACCATCGGAATCTTTGTCAACGGCATATCGGCCCTGGGCGTTTCGTCTCAGAGCATGGCGGCCTTTCGCCTGTTGTCGGGTGCCATCTTAATGGCTCCGGTCTTGGCATTTATGGGTTGCCAGGGAGGTGCTCGTGAGGGAAGAGCCTCGGGTCCTATGGCGCTGTTCAAAGCAAGTCCTAAAGAGCTTGTTCCCTGTGCGCTTCTTGGCATCATTGGCCTCGCCACCGCCAACACGCTTTATTACGAGTGCATGGGCGAGGTGGGCATGTCCACGGCATCGGTGCTGCTCTACACCTCGCCGGTGTTTGGCGTCATGCTCGGCCGCGTGCTTTATTGCGAGGACGTGACCCCCAACAAGCTCGTGGCCATCGTCTTTAACATCGTTGGCTGCGTGCTTGCGGTGACGAGTGGCGACCTTTCCGGTTTCCATTTCTCGGTATGGGGTGTTGTGTCGGGCGTGATCGCCGGACTTTGCGGTGCGCTACTGGCGGTGTTTAGCCGCATGGCCACCAAGACGCTGCATCCGCTGGCCGTCACGTTTTGGGGCTTTGTCTTTGGCGGATGCTTTATGGCGGTCCTCTCGGCCCCTTGGTCCGATGTGGCTGCAGCAATGTCCCCGCAGCTCATCCTGCTGTTCGCAGGCTTTGGCTTTATTCCTACGGCGCTTGCATACATCTTCTATATGCAGGGCCTCTCGATGGATCTTGAGACGTCGAAGGTGCCGGTCGTGGCTTCGTTCGAAACCGTGGCGACCGTCCTGGTCGGTATCGGCATCTACGCCGAGTCCGCCGGCGCGATCAAGGTCCTGGGCATTGCGCTGGTACTCATGTCCATTCTGATCATGAACACCGATTTCTCCAAGCTGCGCGACAGCGTCATCGTCAAACGTATTGTCGAGAGCATGACCTTTAAGCCCAACGCGTGGTGGACGGAGAAATCGCAGGACATGGACCTGTTCAAGGAGCGCACCGGTATCGCACTGGAGCCCACCGTGCAGGAAAGCCCCTGGTACTTTGTGCGATAGGGGATTGCGTGCAGCGTCTGACCTGGGGCTATCCAGCCAGCGCCGCCCTCCCAGCCCCAACGTTTCGAGTACGTTAAACCCGCCAACGGTCGATTTTCACCCGCGAACGGTCTTTATACTAATTAGCAATATAAGCAACGTATAAGACGTTATAATGACCATAACGAAAAGGAGGAGGCAAGATGAATCAGATCATTCTCGCATCTCATGGCGGCCTGGCCGCAGGCGCCAAAGACACGCTCGAGATGGTTCTCGGCGACGTGTCGAACGTCCACGTCGTGTCGCTTGCTCGTGACGACAAGGAGCCCATCACCAATAAGGTTGAGGCTATGATCGCCACGTTCAACGCGGACGACACCGTGTATGTGCTAACCGATATGCTCGGTAGCTCGGTCAACAACAACATGGTCGAGCTTTCCAAGAACGGCATGAAGTTCACGGTTGTCAGCGGTTTCAACATCCCGCTGGCGCTCACGCTCGCTATGAGCCCCGCCCCCGTCAAGGGCGCCGAGCTCGCGGCCCTCATCAACGAGGCCCGCACGGGTCTGACCAACCCCAACGCCCCGGTCGAGGTCGCCGCAGCCCCCGTCAAGAAGGCCAAGGCCGCCCGCCACAACGCCGGTCCCGCCAAGATCGTCCTCGCACGTCTTGACTACCGTCTGCTGCACGGCCAGGTCGTCTTTACCTGGACTACCAAGGTCCAGGCCGAGCGCATCATCGTCGTCGACAACGCTGCCGCCAACGATGACATCAAGAAGGGCGCTCTTAAGCTGGCAAAGCCCCAGGGCGTGCGCCTGAACGTCTTCACCGTCGAGCGTGCCCTCGCCAAGATGGACAAGCTCAACACCCTCGGCGAGCGCGTCATGTTCATCTTTGGCAACACCGCCGAGATGCTGCAGTTCTGCCAGGGCTACAAGCTCGATGCCATCAACCTGGGCGCCACCGCCAACCACGACGGTGCCGATCAGATCGGCGGCAAGGACAGCTCCGTCTTCTTCGACGCCACCCAGAAGGCTGACGTCAACCAGCTGCTCGACATGGGCATCAAGCTCTACGTTCAGCAGACCCCCACGTATCAGAGCGTCGACATCGACGCCAAGCTGTAATCAACCAGGCTTTTGCCTGACTGAAAGGAGAAGGGTATGAATACGTTCATCAGTGCGGTGCTCGTCGGCCTCGTCGGCGTGTTCTGCATGTGGGACTCCCGCCTGCTCGGTCGTCTTAACTTCGAGCAGCCCCTCGTTGGCGCTACGATCGTCGGTCTGCTGCTGGGCGATGTGCCCACCGGCCTTGCCGTCGGTGCTGCCGTCGAGCTCGTTTCCATGGGCCTCGTGTCGGTCGGCGCTGCCGTTCCGCCCGATATGGTCCTGGGCGGCATCGTGGCTTCCGCCTTCGCTTGCCTGACCGGCGCTTCCGCCGAGACCGCCATGACGATCGCCATCCCGGTCGCCGTCCTGGGTCAGCTCCTCGGCATCGTCTTCCGTTCCATCATCGCCGCCCTCACCCATGTGGCCGATAGCGCGATCGATAACGGCAAGTTCAAGACCGCCTACCGTATGCACATTTGCGCCGGCTCCGGTCTGTACGCCATCATGTACTTCCTGCCGATCTTCCTGGCCGTCTTTGTCGGTACCGACCTGGTCCAGGCCATCGTCAACATGGTTCCCGAGTGGCTGTCCACTGGTCTGAACGTCTCGACCAAGATCATGACTGCCTACGGCTTGGCCCTGCTGCTCACCATGATGATCAAGAAGGGCATGACCCCGTTCCTGTTCATCGGTTTCCTGCTCGCCGCTTACCTCAACCTGTCCGTCATCGCGGTCGCTCTGATCGGTGTGTGCCTGGCTATCGTCTTCATGGGCTTCAAGTTCAACGGTTCCCATGCAGCTGCCGGTGTCGATTCCGACTACGATCCGCTCGAAGACGACGAAGACTAAGGAGGAACACACTATGGCAACCGCAACCAAGGACGTGTCCCTGAACAAGAAGGTCAGCCAGTTCTTCTGGCGCTCCTGGGCCATCCAGGCCTCTTGGAACTACGAGCGTCAGATGAACATGGGCTTCCTCTACGGCATGGTTCCCACGCTCGACCGCCTCTATCCGGACGAGTCCGACCCCAAGCAGCTTGCTGCTAAGAAAGAGGCTTACCACCGTCACATGGCGTTCTACAACTGCACCCCGCAGACGAGCGCTTTCGTCCTGGGCCTCGCCGCCTCCATGGAGGAGGAGTACGCCAAGGATCCCGAGAACTTCGACCCCGATTCGATCAACGCGGTCAAGACTTCCCTCATGGGCCCGCTTTCCGGTATCGGTGACTCCTTCTTCCAGGGCACCATCCGCGTCATCGCCTTTGGCCTGGGCGTCCAGCTGGCTCAGCAGGGCTCCATCATGGGCCCGATCCTGGCCATGCTCATCTCCATCGTCCCCTCCGTGCTGATCACGTGGTTCGCTGCCAAGATTGGCTACCAGGGCGGCCACCAGTACCTGAGCAAGCTCCAGGGCGGCGACCTCATGGAGAAGCTCATGTATGTCTGCGGCATCGTGGGTCTTATGTCCGTGGGCGGCATGATCGCTACGCTGATCGGCGCCACCACCCCGCTGCAGTTCGCTGACGGCACCGTCGTGATCCAGGACATCCTGGACGGCATGATGCCTCAGATGATCTCCCTCGGCCTCACCGGCCTTATGTATGCGCTCATCAAGAAGAACGTCAACACCGGTTGGCTTCTCGTGATTGCCATCGTGGGCGGCATCGCCCTCTCCGCGGCCGGCATCCTGGCCTAGTCGCAACCAAGCGTCTAACCGCTTTCCCCTGGGGACCTGCCTGGGCCCCATACCCCCAGGCAGGTTTCCATCCCTAACGTGACAAAGGGACAGTCCCTCATGTCACATCCTCAACGGGCCGGCGACTCGGTCCCAACCTCAGTAACCCTGCGAGCGTCCGGCAATGTGGCGTCGCAAAAAATCGAAAGGAATGTGTCAGATGTACGAGATCGACCTTAACCTCCCTAAGCAGATCGTCGCTGACGTCCTGTCCAACCACGAGATCCACAGCGTCGCTTTTGTCGGCTGCGGTGCTTCCATGTCCGACCTGTACCCCGCCAAGTACTTCCTGGCCAACAACACGGACAAGCTGAACGTTCAGATCTTCACCGCTAACGAGTTCAACTACGACACGCCTTCCTGGGTCAACGAGCACACCTTCGTGATCACCTGCTCCCTCGGTGGCTCCACGCCCGAGACCGTCGAGGCCAACAAGACCGCCAAGAAGCACAACTGCCCGGTCGTCTCCCTCACCAACAAGGCTGGCTCCGCTCTGACCGTCGACGCCGACCACGTCATCGTCCACGGCTTCCATGCCAACTTTGCCGCCAAGGCCGAGAAGCCTGGCTACGCCATCGCTCTTGCTCTCGAGATCCTTCAGCAGACCGAGGGTTATGACAAGTACGACGACATGATCACCGGCCTCACCAACGTCTTCGACCTGTGCGAGAACGCTGCTCAGTCCTGCAAGAAGCTCGCCAAGAAGTTCGCTGAGGACTTCAAGGACGACGAGATGATCTACTTCATGGCTTCCGGTGCTTCCGAGAAGATGGCTTATTCTCACGCCGCCTTCCTCTTCACCGAGATGCAGTGGATCGACGCCGCCGCCTACAACACCGGCGAGTACTTCCACGGCCCGTTCGAGGTTTCTACCGAGGGTAAGCCCTACGTCTTCTTCATGTCCGATGGTGCCACCCGTCCGATGGACGCCCGCGCCCTCACCTTCCTTGAGCGCATGGGCGCCAAGGTTGCTCTGATCGACTCCAAGGACTACGGTCTGGCCGACGCCGTGCCGGCGAGCGTTGTCACCTACTTCAACCCGCTGCTGCACCTCGCCGTTATGCGCGAGTACGGCAACCAGATCGCCGAGGCCCGTCAGCACCCGCTGACCATGCGTCGCTACATGTGGAAGCTTTCCTACTAATCACAAGTAAGTAAACCTTACGGGTTGATTGAGAGGGGATGGGGTTTGCGCCCCGTCCCCTTTTT
>CAKUEZ010000077.1 GCA_934646965.1 uncultured Collinsella sp.
CCGGCGAGCTTTCGGGCGTCAACGTGTCCATCCAGCGCGAGGACGTCTTTAACTTTATGTACCGCCTGTAGCGAACAAGCCGCTCGGGGCAGCTTGACGTCATGTCGTCCAAGTGCGCGACCCCACAGCGGACCGGAGAGGAGCGCGCATGGCCTACGACGCCAAGAAAATCTATTACCGCTTTGATGACCATCTGAGCCGTCTGGTCTTGGACTACGAGGCGAGCCGTCAGATTTCGCCCGAAAGCGAAAACCTCTACCACGGCCTGCCGACCGACCCGTACGACGAGGGCCTGTTTGTCGAACACAACGTCAAGCGTGGCCTGCGCAATGCCGACGGCTCGGGCGTGGTCGCGGGCCTCACCCGCATCTCGGACGTGCACGGCTACAACAAGGTCGACGGCAAGGTCGTGCCCGACCAGGGCAAGCTCACGCTGCGCGGCTATAGCATCGAGGACTTGGTCAACAGCGCCCAGGCCGAGAATCGCTATGGCTACGAAGAGGTCGCCTACCTGCTCATCACGGGCTCGCTGCCCAACAAAGAGGAGCTCGACGGATTTTGTGAACGCCTGAGCGCTTTTAGGCATCTGAGCGGCGAATACGTCCAAGAGTTCCCCATGACCACGGTGTCGTCGAGCATCATGAATGTGCTTCAGCGCGCCGTGCTGCTGCTCTACGCCTTCGATGCCGAGCCCGACGCGATTACGCCCGAGCACGAGATCGACGTGGCCATCTCCATGCTCGCCCGTCTCCCCCGCATCGCCGCCTTCGCGCATATGGCCTCGGTCGCCAAGCGTCGCGGCTCCGAGGTGCACGTGCCGCACCCCACGCCCGGCCTCTCCACCGCCGAGACCATCCTTCAGGTCCTGCGGGGCGGCATGGCATTCACCCGCGATGAGGCCATGCTGCTCGACGTGATGCTCATGCTGCATGCCGAGCACGGCGGCGGCAACAACTCCACGTTCGCCTGCCGCGTGCTGTCATCTTCGGCCACCGACCCATATTCCGCCTACGCCGCGGCGATCGGCTCGCTCAAGGGCCCGCGCCACGGCGGCGCCAACGCCAAGGTCGTGTCCATGCACGAGGACATCCGCGCGCACGTTTCCAACTGGGAAAACGAGGACGAGGTCGCGGCTTACCTGGGCAAGATCCTCGACAAGCAGGCCTTCGACGGCACGGGTCTCATCTACGGCATGGGCCATGCCGTCTATACGTTGAGCGATCCACGTGCCGAGGTGTGCCGCCATTACGCGCGCACGCTTGCCGCCAAGAAGGACCTGGGCGAAGAGTTCGCGCTGATCGAGCGTATCGAGCGCCTGGCGCCGCAGGTCATGCGCGATCACGGCATGACCAAGCCGATCTGCGCCAACATCGACCTGTACACGGGCTTTATCTACAAGATGCTCGGCGTGCCCGAGACGCTCTTTACGCCGCTGTTCGCCGTCGCCCGCATGGCCGGCTGGTCGGCGCACCGCATGGAAGAGCTCTTCTGCGCGCACCGCATCATCCGCCCCGCGTATCGCCCGGTTATCGAGTCGTTGGAGTACAAGCCGCTCGCCGACCGCTAGGACGCGGACCGTTATAGAACTCGAGCGTGGCCGGGGCATCACCGCCCTCGGCCACGCTTTTTATGTCTCTTGGAAAGGACCACATCAGATGATTGTGTTTTCCGATATGGATGGAACGCTGCTGACGAGCGACAAGCAGATGAGCGACGCCACCTGGGCGATGCTCGACGAGCTTGCGCGCCGCGGTATTGAGTTTGTGCCCTGTACAGGCCGCCCGCTGTCGGGCGTCTTTGAGCCCATCCTCGCCCATCCCGCCGTGCATTATGCCGTTTGCGCTAACGGCGCCAGCGCCTGGCAGCTCGACGACGATGCACCCACCGACGCCTCGCGCGCCACGTGCATTCTGAGCCGTCCGCTCGATCGCGACATCGCCCACCGCATCCATCGCATCGCCGCCGACCACGACGTCACCTTTGACATCTTCGCCGACGGCAAGTGCTTCCTCCCCCGCTCGCTCTATGAGCGCCTGGACGAGTTCTGCGGCGGCGACCCGCACATCGCCGGGTCGCTGAGGCGCACGCGCACGCCTATCGACGTGGACGTTGACAGCAAGATCGATGAGGTCGAGACGCTCGAGCGCATCGCTATGTACTGGCACGATCCGGCCGACCGCGACGCCATCGTCGCGGCGCTCGATACGCTCGGCGAGATCGAGGTCACGCGTTCGTACGCTATGAATATCGAGGTTATGGGTGCGGGCGCTACCAAGGGAACGGCCCTCACGTGGCTGTGTGAGCATCTGGGCGAGCCCCTTGCCGACGCCTGGGCCTTCGGCGACAACATCAACGACATCCCCATGCTGCAGGCAGCGGGCCACGGCATGGCCATGGTCAACGGCGAGCCGGAGGATCGCGAGGCAGCCGCCGCCATCACCGCGTTCGACAACGACCACGACGGCGTCGCCCGCACCATCATGGCCGCCCTCGCCTAGTCATTGGTAGTCATTGGGGACGTTCTTAAATGGCTAGTCGCTGGCGGCACTCATTTAAGTCTGTCCCCAATGAGTGGTTTCACTCACTTAAGTCTGTCCCCAACTGCCGGCGCATAAGGAATGTCCCCAACTACCGGTCTAGCAGAGGCTCTTCAGCACGCGACGGAGCTCCTGCTGGACGGCGTGGTCGCGGTTGCAGCCCACGACGCGGTCAGCGACCGCTTTGAGCGCAGGACGCGCATTTTCCATCGCGCAGCCCGTGCCGACAAAGCGAATGATCTCGTAGTCGTTCATCGAGTCGCCAAACGCCATGACCTCGTCGCGTCCAATGCCGTAATGCTCCGCGAGCTGTGCGATGCCCGAAGCCTTCGACACACCGGGCTGCATGGCATCGATCCACGCGTTACCCGAAGGCGCAAAGGTAAAGAGCTGACCGAGTTCGCGCTGCAGCACGTACGCGCTGTCCATAACGGCACAGTCATCGCAAAAGATACTCGCCTTGATGATATTTACGCTGGGATCGGGCAGTTCCCAAATGCGCTTGGCATTGGGAAGGTCCTTATCGACCTCGCGTACGAACTTGCACTCGTCATCGAGCAAGAAGGATTTGGTTCGGTCAAAGAGCGCAAGATGCAGATTGGGAAACGTCCCGACGGCCTGGGCGAGCTTTCGAATCGCCAGGTGCGAATACACCTCACGGTCCACCATCTTGCCGTCGGCGTAGACCTGGGCACCGTTAGCTGCGACAAAGTCCATCTTGTCACGAACGGGCGCAAAGAACTCGCACAGTCGATCGTAGCGACGACCTGACGATGCGGCAAAATGCACGCCATGCTCGCGTAGCGCCAGGATCAGTTCATAGGTTTCGGGAGGCACCTGGCCGTTTTCGTCAAGCAACGTGCCGTCCATATCGGATGCAATCAGTTTAAACATAGAAAAGCTCCCTTCGGGCTTGTTGGAATCGAACGTGTATCCGATTCCAACGTACCCAAAGGGAGCTCAAATAAGACCCCGCAGTAATAAACGTTACATGGACCTGGCAAATAGCTCACGCGTGCCAGAGGTCTCACGGTCGCGGCGTCAGGCGACACGCCAAAGAGTGTCCCCGACGACTAGTCGTTTAAGAACGTCCCCAATGACTAGTCGGCGTAGGTGAACGTGGTGACGTCGAACATGCCCTCGGGGCGGATGCGGAGCGTCGGAATCACCGGCAGGGGCAGGAAGATGATACCCATGATGGGGTCGAGCGGCGGCTCGATGCCCATGGCGCGCGCCTTGACCATAAAGTCGTCGTGCTGCGCGGCGACATCCTCGGCCGTGCCCTCGCTCATCAGGCCACCGAGCGCCAACGGAATACGCGCCACGACCTTGCCGTTGCGCACCAGAACGTGACCGCCCTGGCCAACAGCCTCGACGGCAGCCATCATATCGGCCGCGTTGTCGCCCACCACGCACACGTTGTGCGAGTCGTGGCCGATCGTCGAGGCGATGGCACCGCCCGTGATGGTAAAGCCGCGCACCCAGCCGCGACCGATGTGTTTGCCAACAAGACCCAGGCCCGCAGGACCATCGCCGTCGGCGCCCTCGGCTTGCAGCGACACGCCGCGGCCGTGGCGCTCGATCAGCATAATGCGGCGCAGGCCCTCGGCGTTCTCGGGGCGAGCCATACCTGTGATGGCCTTGCCCGGCACCACGTCGATCACGGCCTCGCCCGGCTTAAAGGCATAGTCGAATACGTCGAGCGAAAGCTTCGGCAGCTTAACGGAGGCGCGCAGCTCATCGGCAAGGGCCGCAACCTCGGCCATCTCGGGTGCGATCTCGCCCACAAAGGTGCCGCCCTGCGCCACCAGAGTACCGGCGGCATATACGCGATGCGGAGCCGTGGCAAACGTCAGGTCGTTGAGCACCAGCAGATCGGCACGCTTGCCCGGGGCAATCGCACCGCGGAGCTCGTGCGGGTCGCGGCAGCCGTGATCCAGGCCAAACGCCTCGGCCGTGGAGAGGGACGCCATAGAGATAGCGACCACGGGGTCGATACCGGCCTCAATCGCCACGCGGCAGGCATTGTCGATCATGCCGGTCGCAAGCGCATCGGAAGGGGCGCGGTCGTCAGTCGCAAAGCAGCAGCGGCGGGCGGGCGCGGGGTTCTCCAGCAGCATCGGCGACAGGTTGGCCAGGTCATGGCTGCACGTACCCTCGCGCAGCATCACGTACATGCCACGGGACAGCTTGTCGAGCGCCTCCTCGGGAATCGTCGACTCATGATCGGCGATAATGCCCGCTGCGGCATAGGCGTTGAGGTCCTTGCCGGCAACGAGCGGCGCATGGCCGTCAACCTGCTTGGACGGCGTCTGGTTGGCGGCGTCGATACGGGCGCAGGTCTCGGGGTCGGCCATAAAGACGCCCGGCAGGTTCATCATCTCGCCCAGACCAAAGACATCGCCCGGATGCTCGGCAAAAAACGCCTGCATGTCAGCGGCGGTAATCACAGCGCCCGCTTGCTCATCGGGCAGCGCGGGCACGCACGAGGGCATCATGTACTTGATTGAAATGGGCGCGCGGCGACCGTCCTCGATCATAAAGCGCAGGCCGTCCAGGCCCGCTACGTTGGCGATCTCGTGGCTGTCGGCAATGGCAGTGGTGGTACCGCGCGTCGCCGCCATGCGCGCGTACTCGGCGGGGCGGATGTTCGAGGACTCAATGTGCAGATGTCCGTCGATAAAACCGGGGGCGAGATAGCGACCCTGGCAGTCGATAACCTCGGCAGCCTCGTAGGTGCCGGCAGCGTCATCTCGGCCGTCATAGAGCACGCCGACGATCACACCGTCCTTGACGGCAACGCTGCCGGACGCCACACGTTGGCCGTACACGTCGACAATCTGCGCATTGGTAAACAGCGTGTCGACGGGCACACGACCCTCGGCAGCCTCGATCACAGACCTCATGACCTCAACGGACATACATACTCCTTTAACGTTTGAAATAACTGCGGAGCGGACAAACCTTCACCGCAGCAAGCCAATAGCCATTGTATGCCCAAAAGAAGGCCCCCGATAACACCCCTCCGTCCCCAAGGGATCAAAAAGTTGCGGTGGAATAGTTCCTGTTTAAAGGCCTAGGCCGCGTTTTTAGGAACTATTTCACCGCAACTTAAAGGGCCGCAGTTGGAGAAACCAGCTGCGGCCCTATTGCACATGTTAGGTTGACTTAGTCGTTAGACCAACTTGAAGCCCTTGCGCTTGCCTACGGAGAGGGTGTCGCCCAGTTTGAGGGCGCTGGGGTCGATGTTGTAGCTCTTGGGAGCCACGGCCTTGCCGTTGATCTTGACACCGCCACCGTCGATATCGCGACGGGCCTGGCCGGTGCTCGCCGAAAGACCCAGGTCCTTGAGCAGGCCGGCGAGGTAGATCTGGCCCTCGTCGTTAACGGTCAGCTCAACGTGCTTCTCGGGGAAGTCGGCAAGCTGGCCCTCCTTGAACACGCGGTCGAACTCGGCCTGAGCCTCGTCGCCGGCACCGGCACCATGGTAGGTGTCGCACAGGTCGCGGCCCAGAGCGCGCTTGAGCTCGTAGGGGTCGGCGGAACCGTCGGCCAGGGCGGCGTCGATCTTATCGACCTCGGCCGGGGTGAGCGAGCTGGCCAGACGGTAGTACTTGCCGATCATCTCGTCGGGGATGGACATGGTCTTGCCGAACATATCCTTGGGAGCGTCGGTCAGGCCGATGTAGTTGCCATAGGACTTGGACATCTTGCGCACGCCGTCGGTGCCCTCGAGCAGCGGCATGGTGAGCGCGATCTGCGGTTCCATGCCCATCTTCTCCATGAGCTCGCGGCCGGCAAGCAGGTTGAAGAGCTGGTCGGTGCCGCCCATCTCCACGTCGGCCTTGATCTGAACGGAGTCGAAGGCCTGCATCACGGGGTACAGGAACTCGTGCAGGGCGATCGGCGTCTGGGACTGATAGCGCTTGGTAAAGTCGTCGCGCTCAAGGATGCGGGCGACGGTGAACTTGGAGCACACCTGCAGCAGGCCGGCCAGGTCCATCGACAGAATCCAGTCGCCGTTGTGCACGATGGTGGTCTTCTCGGGATCCAGGATCTTCATGGCCTGGCTCACGTAGGTCTCGGCGTTGGCCTCGATCTGCTCTTGCGAAAGCTGCGGGCGGGTGGAGTTCTTGCCCGAGGGGTCGCCGATCAGCGCGGTACCGTTGCCGATGATGAGGGCGACGTTGTGGCCCAGGTCCTGGAACTGACGCATCTTGCGCAGGGGCACGGCATGGCCCAGGTGCAGGTCGGGGCTGGTGGGATCGACGCCGAGCTTGATGTTGAGGGGCTCGCCCTTCTCAAGCTTCTTGCGAAGGTCGGCCTCGGGGACGATCTTGGCAGCGCCCGAGGTGATGATACGCATTTGCTCGTCAACAGACAGCATTGGGTATCCTCCTTTTGCTATAGCACCCTCGCCGAATACGGCGGTGCTGGAAGTCCATAAACTCTCACATGATAACAAACTGACGCGACGCGGCACCTACGACAGGAAAATCCTCGTCCTGCCGCATGCGTCAACAGCGACCGGCAGACGCGTGCCGTCGTGCTCGACCAAATAGCGCGTCTGCTGGCGACGGGCGCAATCCCGGCAATGGGCCCGCCCCGTCGCATCGGTAGCGCAAACGCCCTCGGCAGTCAGCAGGCAGTGCTCGCACACCATGAGCTCGGGGCGATCGGCATCGACGGAGCCCAGGACGCCGGGTTCGGCAGCCAGTTCAGCAACACGCTCCTCTTCCTTGCCGAGCAACTCGGCAGGCAAAAACACGCGTCCTGCCCCAAGCCCTCGAAGCCAGACAAGCGTGGCCCGGTTCGCGCAGAACACCGGCGCCGCCACGTCAAACGCCACGCCCAGCTCGCGGGCCATCGCCACCTGCCCCAAATTGCGGCAGACCACGCGCCCGGCTCGCTGCATAAGCGACCGAGTCCGCCCGGCATCGCCCGCGCGACACACTTCGTCGAGCACCACGGTCGCATCGGACAGATCGAGCTCGTCATGCGGGTCCGCATCCATCAGCTCCCAGGCAAAGAACATGCGAGCCAAAGCCCCCTGGGCAGCCGACTCCGCCAGTCTCGCCGACTCCGCAGCCGACGCATCGCCATCCACCGCAACGCCCTCGAACGGCAGCACCTCGACGGCGCGCGCAGCGGGCACAACCGCATCCGCCTCGGACCGCATACGTTCCAGAGCCGCCGCCGTCTGTTCCAGCACGCCAGCACTGCGAATCAGATACACCTCGCAGCCCGCATCGACCTTGCGCTTGCAGTGCACGACGACGCGCTCCCCCGCCGCGGCACTCACCTGGCAGGGCACCTGCGGCCAGCGCTTGGGCACATCGGGACGCGCGTCGGCACCCGGATAGAACCGGATCTCGAGCGTGTCGCCCGCGGACACGGCGGCATCGAGCTCGACGGTCACTTCCTCGTGCCCCACGGCGACCAAGCGGCCCACGCGCACGCCCTGGTTGATCGCGCGCTCAAAGCTCATGAGCTCGGCACCCGAACGCCCCCGCAGATACGCGTCGGTAAACCCGCGGTTAAACGACCTGCCCAACTCGCGCTCGAGTACGGCAGCGGCGCCGGCATCCCACGCGCCATCGCGCAGCATGTCGAGCGCTCGGCGCCATACCCGCACCACGTTGAACACATAGTCGGGGTTTTTCATACGCCCCTCAATCTTGAGCGACGCCACCCCGGCCCCAACGAGCTCGGGCAGATGCGCGATGCCCAAGTAGTCACGCGGGCACAGCAGGCGGTCGCCCTCGACGGTAACGACGCTCTGCCCCGCCTCGTCCACCAGGTCATACGCCAGGCGGCAGGGCTGGGTGCAGTCGCCGCGCATCGCCGAGCGTCCGCGCCGCAGAGCCGAAAACTCGCAGGCGCCCGAATACCCAATGCAAATCGCGCCGTGGCAGAACACCTCGATAGGCACGCCAGTAGCACACAAGGCGGCGATCTCATCGACCGTCAGCTCGCGCGCCGTCGTCACGCGCTCGACGCCCAGCTCGTCGGCCACCAGACGCACGGCACCCTCGCTATGAACACCTGCCTGCGTGGACAGGTGAATCTCGACACCGGGAATCGCCGCACGCAGCGCGCATACCAATCCGGCGTCGGCAACGATCAGGGCATCGGCACCCAGCTCCAGCGCGTGCGCCCCTAACGCCACCGCATCGGCCAGCTCGTCATCGAACACAAACGCGTTGAGCGTCACATACACGCGCACGCCATGCGCATGGGCCACGGCACAACCGCGGGCGAACTCGTCGTCGGTAAAGCCATGTGCGCTCACGCGGGCGTTAAACCCACCCAGACCCGCATAGACGGCATCAGCACCCGCCGCAATGGCCGCGAGCACCTGATCGAGCCCGCCCGCAGGCGCCAGCAGCTCGGGCAGCGCCGTCGCGGTAGCCCCCGGCCTCTCTCCATATTCTCCGTTCGGCCCCGTCGTCCGAATCGCCATCGGCAAACTCCTCACCAAGGTATGCAGTCACTCTGAAAATTGCCATTACCCAGCATACACGAGGCCTCGCGCGCCCCGGTTTGGTTTATCGTGTAATAACTTATGTCCATCCTGCCCCGGCGGCGCCAACCAAACCGCCCGGCACGACATACCTGGAGGTCGATATATGGGTCCTCGCCAACGACAGGGACGCAGTCGTTCCAAGACGCATGCCCTGCCCATGATCCTGCTCTCGTTTTTGGGCTTTTTGCTTATCGCGGGCGTGGCGTTTGGCATCGGCATGATCGGCAACGTCAACCGCTGGCTGTCCGATCTGCCCGACTACACCGACGCCAATGCCTATCTGGTAAGCGAACCCACCGAGATCGTCGATTGCAACGGCAACAAGATCGCGAGCTTCTACACGCAAAACCGCAAGTCCGTCACCAAGGAGCAGGTCTCTCCGTACGTGCTGCAGGGCACCGTCGACGTTGAGGACGAGCGCTTCTACGAGCACGGCGGTATCGACCTGTGGGGCATCGCACGTGCCGCCGTGGCAACCGCCTCCGGTGGCCACGAGGGGGCATCGACCATCACCCAGCAGCTGGTGCGCAACACCATCC
>CAKUEZ010000078.1 GCA_934646965.1 uncultured Collinsella sp.
CGTGTAAGCCTTTCGGTTAGCTGATTCCCACAAACATGCAGCCCGAGGTTGCCCCGCGCAAGCGGGCGGCGGGCTTGCGGCCGGCTTGCGCGGCCTCGACGGCGCGACGGACGCGGGCGACGGCGCGGCCCACTTCTTCGGCATCGAGCAGCGTGCCGTCCACCATAAGGCGACGGACGCCGGCGTCGAGCAGCTGAGGAACCTGCGGTGTGAGGTCGATGGGGTAGGCATCGTACAGGCGAGAGCGGCCGTGGATGTCGGTGCGGACGGGCATGACCTTGCCGTCGATATTCTTGAGCGAGAGCTTGCGGGCGCGCAGGCGGCAGTTGACGCAATCGTGGATGCAGCCGTTGGCAACCTGCAGAATGCAATGCTCGCTCGTCATAACGCGCGGGCGGCCAAAGACGGTGATGCCCAGGGCCGCGGGCGCGGCGGCGCCGAGCGAGACGATCTCGTCGAGCGTGATCTCGGGCGAGAGCCAAAACGCACCGGCTCCGCGCTCGGCAAGTGCCTCCATGCAGGGCGTGTTGTGCACGGGCAGGCAGGAGCGAACTTCGGCCGTGGCGCCAGCCTGGGCGGCAACGGCGAGCTCGGAGATATTGCCGACGGCGACGGTGGACCCGGCATTGATCCAGGGGTCGACGCGCGCGTGGTCGACGGCGCGGCAGACCTCGTCGAGTACGGGCACAATGCCCTGTTCAAGTGTATCGGCAGGGGAGAGTCCGGCAGCCTCGAGCGCGTCGGTGGTCATGTAGATGCGCGTGGCGCCCTCGGAACGGGCGGCCTCGGCTGCATCGATCGAGGTGACGGTGGCGCAGATCTGCGGCTCGTCACGGTAGTGCTTGGGCATGGGGTGCGTGCATTTGTCGAGCACCGGCAACTCAAGCGTTCTCGCGCGCTCTCCATACGGCGCCAGAATGGCCTCCTCCAGCGCCTTGCAGGCAGCTGCGCGTACCTTGTGCACAGCGGAGAAGCTCATGCCACAGCCAGCGTCGAGCATCACATCAAAGCTTGCGGCCTTAAAGGGCGAGGAGCCCATACGGCCGACATGCTCAACCAGGTCTGCCGCCCCGACGGCGCGGGTCTTGGCGGCCTCGACGGTAAAGCCCGTGGCGGTGGCGGTGAGCGCGGGGTCGTCACGGCAGGTGAGCGTGACGGTAAACGGCTCGCCCAGGCGCGCCACGACGGACACATCAACAGTCCGGCGGCGCAACACGTCGCGCTTGAGCGCGGCGCCGGCGGCGTCGATGGCGCGCTGGCTGCGAATCACGCGCACGCGGCAGCCCTCGGGCATGCTGCGGGGCACACGGCACTCGATGACGTCGCCCGCGGCGGCATCATCGGCGGCAATGGTGGTCAGGAACTGGTCAAACTCGTTATCGTGGCGAAGCTCCAGCAGGTCGCCCTTGCCCACGGGCTCAAACAGCTCAATGCGGGCGATGGCGGCGCGGCGACGGCGGTCGTCGGGCTTGAGCCCGCGCACGTCGCGATTGGCCAGGCGGCTGTCCAGCACCGCGCCCACGATCTGGCCGCGGTTGTTGGAGCGCTCGTAGCTCATCATCTCGTCGCCCGAGGTGCCGTCCTGGTAGGCGTGCGTAAAGTCGCGGTTAAAGCAGCGCTTGAGTTGACGCTGGCGAGCGGCCTCCTCGTCTTTGGCAATCGGAGCCCCGGCTAGCATGTCGTCAATCTGCCGACGATACACATCGACGATGGAGTACACGTAGTCCGGTGCCTTCATGCGGCCCTCGAGCTTGAGCGACGCGGCGCCGGCGTCATACAGACGGCGAACAAGCTGTGAGGTGTTGGTGTCACGCGGGCATAGCGCACGCTCGCGGCCGGCGGGGGAGAGCGAGCGACCGTTCTCGTCGATCAGCTCGTAGGGCAGGCGGCAGGGCTGGGCGCACATGCCGCGGTTGGCCGAACGACCCGCCATGGCAAAGCTCGAAAGCAGGCACAGGCCCGAATAGCAAAAGCAGATGGCGCCGTGGCTAAAGACCTCAAGGTCCACATCGGGTGCGGCGTCGTGAATGGTGGCGATCTCATCGATGGAGAGCTCGCGCGAGAGGGTCACACGGTCGGCGCCCTGCTCGCGGCACCACACGGTCCCGCGGTCGTCGTGGATGTTTGCCTGGGTCGAGATATGCGTCTCGATGCCGGGCATCGTGTGCTTGACCTCAAAGAATAGGCCCCAGTCCTGGATAATGAAGGCATCGGCGCCCAGCGTGGAGCAGCGATGGATAAGCTGCAGCGCTTCGCCCATCTCGGACTGCTTGATGACGATATTGACCGTGACGTAGACGCGCGAGCCGGCCAGATGCGCGGCGCGGCACGCCTGCTCAAAGGCCTCGTCGGTAAAGTTGGTTGCCTTGCGGCGGGCGTTGAAGCTGCCCATGCCGCAGTAGATGGCGTCGGCGCCTGCGGCGAGCGCGGCGGCAAAGGGCTCCGGGCCTCCGGCGGGGGCCAAAAGCTCGGGCCTGCGGTTGGTGGTTCGACTGGCGGTTGCGGTCATATCCTGCCTTTCAAAATGCTCAGATACTCAAAAGTATAGTGGCGTCGTCGTGGCGGACGATGCCCGTAGCCCAAGCAGGACAAAGTCTTCAGCAGCCCTTGCGGTGAGCTTCACCGTCCGGTCACACCGTTCGGCGGCCCGTATGCGCCGTTGGGCGATAAAATATTCTCGCATCGTGATAATTATCTTGCATCGCGCAGAAACCTTGAGTACTATCCCAATCAAGCGCGGCGTTCAGACCGAACTGTGCCTCCCGGTGTGAACACCGCGCTCACGCTCTCTCAGCTAATCGTAAGGAGATAAACATGAGCAAGACCGTCGTGTCTTCCGATAACGCACCCGCAGCCATCGGCCCGTATTCCCCCGGTATTCAGACCGGCAACATGGTGTTCCTGTCCGGCCAGCTGGGCATCGACCCTGCAACCGGTAAGATGCCCGAGGGCGTTGAGGCCCAGGCCAAGCAGTCCCTCGCTAACGTCGAGGCCCTGCTGACCGCTGCCGGCGCCACCTTTGCCGATGTCGTCAAGACCACGGTCTACCTGGCCGACATCGCCGACTTCGCTGCCGTGAACGATATCTACGCCTCCAAGTTCGAGGCTCCGTTCCCCGCGCGCAGCGCCTTCCAGGTTGCCGCCCTTCCGGCCGGCGGTCTGGTCGAGATCGAGGTCGTCGCCGCTCTCTAAGGCGTTGGCGAAAACAAAACATGACATGCAAATAGACCCTGCAGCGCGTGCGAGCTGCAGGGTCTATTTTCGAAGCTGCTCGGCGGGAGCCGCCCATATATCATTCCATGCTCAAACATTCTCGCTGCGCTGCGAAACTGCGCGTGGAACGATATATGGGCGGCTCCCGCCGAGCTTAAGCGCTGTGATAATGCAGATCACCGGCGGTCGCCGAGAGCGCCGTAACCTTAGCCCTCCTTGCGGACCTTTTGCAGGTAGCGGTAGACGCTGGGCTCCGATATCCCGAGTGCGGTGGCGGCGCAGGCAACGGCGCCCTTGAGCATGAACACGCCGTTGCCGTTGAGGTGACGGATCACGTCCACGCGGTCGCTCTGCCCAAGCGAGGCCACATCCAGCCCGCGCGCGCTCAGCAACTCGGCAATGCTGCGATCGATGAGCTCCTGCGTGGACTCCGACAAGCTCTCGACCTCGATGGGGGCGGGTTCAGTGCGCGTCGGGGCGGCGTCGAAGCACGCCATGAGCTGCTGGGCCATGGCGTTGATGGAGCGTACCGCGGAAAGATCGGTGTTGACGCAGAGCATGCCGACGATCTCGTTATCCTCGCGGATAAAGTACGTCGCCGACTCCAACGTCTTGCCACCGGCGCCGCGCCCCTCGTAGCCCGTAATAAACGGCAGGTCGCGATATTTGGCGTCGTGCATGATCTTGAGTGCCAGATCGGTGGCGGGACCGCCAATCTTGCGGCCGCTCACGATGCCGTTGCGAATATCGACGATGGCGTGGTCGGGATCCGAAAAATCGTGCAGCACGATTTCGCTGTTTTTGCCGAGTATCTGCTCCAGGAAATCGACCATCGGCAAAAAGCGACGTACGGTCTCGTTCACGGGCAACTCCTTGGGGTGAAATCGGAAATGTTCATAACAATTTTTTCTCATGGTAACACGCCATTCCTCATCTCGCATATCCGCAGGTACATTGCGTAATACGGACGAGCGGTAGGAATTTGGCGGTAAACGGTCGACAAAAAGAAAAGTAAGATGTTACTCAAAACAGACACGTTTCTGACCTGCGAAAACGTTTAATTTCGCCTGAAGAATAGTCTGATAACAAAAAATTATTATTGTTAATAAGAAAAATCTTTAATACGATATGCAACGAAGGCACAACCTCAACCCCGCACTGCGTCACAATAGAGCGTTAGATGCGAAAACAACTATTTCGAGGATTGGTGGTCAAATGACCCAGGAGACGGTTAAGAACGGCACTGAAGCCCTGTTCACTCGTGAAGGCATGCCTCCCGTTAAAGAAATGATCCCGTGTGCCCTTCAGCACGTACTGGCTTCGTTTGCCGGTATCATCACCCCGGCTGTCATCATGGCCGGTGTGTACGGTTTCAATAGTCAGCAGAGTACCGACATCATCCAGGTCGCGCTCATTCTTTCGGCAATCGACACGGCCCTTCAGGCCTTCGCTCCCTTCCGTCGCATTGGCGGCGGCCTGCCCATCGTCATGGGCGTTTCGTTCGCGTTCCTCCCGGCCCTGCAGGCCATGGGCGCCTCGGGCTTTAGCTTTGGCGCGCTGCTGGGCGGCGAGATCGTCGGCGGTGCCGTCGCGGTTCTCTTTGGTCTGGCCTACAGCAAGATCAAGTGGCTGTTCCCGCCCGTCGTGACCGGTACGGTCATCTTCTCCATTGGCGTCTCTCTCTATCCCACGGCCGTCAAGTACATGGCCGGTGGCATGGGTACGCCGCTGTGGGGCACCCCGCAGGCCTGGTGCGTCGCTCTGATCACCTTCGCCGTCGTCTTCGCCCTCGCCAACTTTGGCAAGGGCACGCTCAAGCTGGGCTCCGTGTTCTTTGGCATGATCGTCGGTATGATCGTCTCGATCCCCTTCGGCATGATCGACTTCTCCAGCGTCGCCACCGCCCAGGTCTTCGCCCTTCCCAAGCTCATGCCCTATGCGCTCGAGTTTGATCCCGAGGTCTGCATTACCCTTGCCGTCGTGTTCCCCATGGTCGCCATCCAGGTTATCGGCGACGTGTCTGCTGCCTGCCTGGGCTCCATCGACCGTATGCCGACCGAGCGCGAGCTCTCCGGCGCCATCGTCTCCCAGGGCCTCACCTCTATGGTCGGCGGCTTTCTCGGCGGCCTTCCCACCAGCGCCCTTGGCCAGAACGTGGGCATCATCTGCTCCAACAAGGTCGTCAACAAGTGGGTCTTTGTGATCATCGCGGCCGTCTTTGCCATCGCCGGTCTGTTCCCGCAGCTCTCTGCCGTGCTCTCCGCCATCCCGCAGCCCGTCATCGGCGGCGCGACCGTCGGCGTCTTTGGCACTATCACCATGAACGGCGTGCGCATGTTCACCCGCGAGGGCCTCACGCAGCGCACCACCACCATCGTCGGTACCTCGGTCGTCTTTGGCCTGGGCATCTGGATGGCCAGCGGCTGCCTCGCCGGCGAGGGCATGCCCACCTGGGTGTCTACCGTCATCGGCTCCAACGCCGTGACCCCCACTGCCATCATGGCCATCGTGCTCAATCTGATCCTTCCGCAGACGCCGGTCGTGGCTCAGCACATCGATGCAGCCAAGGATGCTGCCGTGGATCTGGTCTTGCCCGAGAGCAAGAAGTAACCAATTCGGTGCTACTCGTCGGCGGACGTATCGCCTCGTCCGTCGACGTCTTGCGGCGCCAAGCCGCACTTCAAAGGGCTTGTCCCTTTGGTGAAGCGTTGACGGGAGAGGGCCCGTTTCCGGTGTAGGCCGGCGCTTCGCACTTCCGCTATGTCAGAGGTGTCAAACCCCGCCTCTGATGTTGAAGGGAGCATCTATGCTTCTGGTCGCTAACGGTTCCGTCTTTACCCGCAACGCTCAGACCCCGTTCATTCCCAACGGTGCGGTCGCCATTGACGGAGATACGATCGTCGAAGTGGGCCCCGAGTGCGAGCTCAAGGCCAAGTACCCGGATGCCGAGTACGTCGACGCCCAGGGCAACCTCATCATGCCCGGACTCATCAACTGCCACACCCACATTTACTCGGGTCTGGCCCGCGGCCTTGCCATTAAGGGCTGCAACCCCACCAACTTCCTGGAGAATCTTGAGCAGCAGTGGTGGAAGATCGACGACAACCTGACGCTCGATGGCACCAAGGCCAGCGCCTATGCCACGATCCTGGACTCCATCCGCGACGGCGTCACCACGATTTTCGATCACCACGCGAGCTTCTGCGAGATCCCGGGCAGCCTCTTTACCATTAAGGACGCCGCTCAGGAGCTGGGCATGCGTTCGTGCCTGTGCTACGAGGTCTCCGACCGCCGCGGTCAGGAAAAGTGCGATCAGGCCATTGCCGAGAACGCCGAGTTTGCCCAGTGGGCCGCCAAGGAGCGTCGCGATAACGACAACCACATGGTCGCTGCCATGTTTGGCGGCCACGCCACCTTTACGCTGTCGGACGAGACCATGGATAAGATGGCCGAGGCCAACAACGGCCTGACTGGTTTCCATATCCATGTGTGCGAGGGCATGAACGACGTGTGGGATTCCCGCCTCAACCGCGGTGGCATCAGTCCCGTCGAGCGCCTGCTGCAGCACAACCTGCTCGGTCCCGACACCATGCTCGGCCACTGCATCCACGTGACGCCCGCCGAGATGGATATCGTCAAGGAGTCCGGCACCTGGCTGGTCAACAACCCCGAATCCAATATGGGCAACGCTGTGGGCTGCGCTCCCGTGCTCGAGTTCTTCCGCCGCGGTATCCCCGTGTGCATGGGCACCGACGCCTACACCCACGATATGCTCGAGAGCCTCAAGGTCTTCCTGATCATTCAGCGCCACAACGCCGCCATGCCCAATGTGGGCTGGTGCGAGGCCATGACCATGCTGTTCGAGAACAATGCCAAGATGGCCAGCAAGTACTTCGACCGCAAGCTCGGCGTGCTCGAGGCCGGTGCCGCCGCCGACGTCATCGTCATGGACTACAAGCCCTTTACGCCGCTGAGCGAGGAGAACATCGACGGCCACATGCTCTTTGGCATGATGGGCAAAAACTGCCGCACCACCATCATCAACGGCAAGGTCCTGTACAAGGACCGCGAATTCGTCGGTATCGACGAGGACAAGATCAACGCGTGGACCATGGCCGAGTCTAAGAAGCTCTGGGGCACGCTCAACGAGCGCACCTACTAATTCACATGTAGATTCACGCGCGTCGAATGTTTCGCCACATTCGACGCGCGTAGAGGCGGCCTCCGCGGGGTCGCCGGCGCTGTGCTAGCGCTACACCGTATTTCGCCCGCCGCGCGGTCTCGCCGGGCGTTACAGAGAGGAGCTCATTATGAGCGACATCATGAGGCCGATCCCGTTTTCGCAGCTGATGAACTGGATCATCGAGGAACACAAGACCCAGGGCGCCGTCTTTGGCGTGCGCAAGATGGTCACGGCCAACCAGGAGGGCGCGCTTCCCATTTTTGATGAGCGCATCGAGACTCCGTTTGGCCCGGCCGCCGGCCCCAACACGCAGCTTGCCCAGAACATCATTGCCTCCTACGTGGCGGGCGCGCGCTTCTTCGAACTCAAGACCGTTCAGGTTATGGACGGCGAGGAGCTTTCCAAGTGCGTGAACAAGCCCTGCATCGTGGCGCAGGACGAGTGCTACAACTGCGAGTGGTCGACCGAGCTCGAGGTTCCGCAGGCATATGCCGAGTACGTGAAGGCATGGTTCGCTTGCCACCTCATTGCTCGCGAGTATGGCCTGGGCAGCCCGGACGGCTTTGTCTTTAACATGTCCGTGGGCTATGACCTCGAGGGCATCAAGAGCCCCAAGGTCGACGCCTACATCGAGGGCATGAAGGACGCCAGCGGCTCCGAGGTCTGGAACGAGTGCCGCGAGTGGGCACTTGCCAACCTGGACAAGTTCGAGCATGTCGACGCCGCGTTTGTCGAGTCCATTCCGGCACGCGTCTCCAACTCCATCACCGAGTCCACCCTGCATGGCTGCCCGCCGGCCGAGATTGAGCGCATCGCGACCTATCTGATCACCGAGAAGGGCCTCAACACCTACATCAAGTGCAACCCCACGCTGCTGGGCTATGAGTTTGCACGACAGCGCCTCAACGAGCTGGGCTTTGACTACATCGTCTTCGATGACACGCACTTCCGCGAGGACCTGCAGTGGGTCGACGCCGTGCCCATGTTTGAGCGCCTGATTGCCCTGTGCGCCGAGCGCGGCCTGGAGTTTGGCGTCAAGCTGACCAACACCTTCCCCGTCGACGTGACGAGAAACGAGCTGCCCTCCACCGAGATGTACATGTCCGGCCGTTCGCTGTTCTCGCTGACCATCGAGGCCGCCCGCCGCATTACCGAGCAGTTCGACGGCAAGCTGCGCATCAGCTACTCCGGCGGTGCCACGGTCTACAACATCCGCTCCCTGTATGACGCGGGCATTTGGCCCGTCACCCTGGCGACCGATGTGCTCAAGCCCGGCGGTTACGAGCGCTTTAGCCAGATGGCCGGCGAGTTCACCGACCTGGACGGCAAGCCGTTCGCGGGCGTCTCGCTCGACGCCGTGACCGCGATCCAGACCGATTCGCTCACCAACCCGCTCTACAAGAAGCCGCTGCGCCCGCTGCCCGACCGCAAGGTCGCCGGCAAGAGCCCGCTCAATGACTGCTTTACCACGCCGTGTCGCACGAGCTGCCCCATCCAGCAGGACATTCCCGCCTATCTGGCGGCTGTTGACGAGGGCCGCTACGAGGACGCGCTCAACATCATCATCGAGCGCAACGCTCTGCCGTTCATCACCGGCACCATCTGCCCGCATCCCTGCGGCCGCGCCTGCGAGCGCGCGTTCTACGAGCCCGAGGGCGCCCAGATTCGCGCCAGCAAGCTCAAGGCTGCCCGCGAGGCCATGACCGCCGTGCTGCCCAAGCTGCGCGCCCAGGCTATCGCCAACGACGGCGAGCGCAACGTTGCCGTTATCGGCGGCGGCCCGGCTGGTCTGGCGACGGCGTTCTTCCTGACGCGCGCCGGCGTGCCCGTCACCATCTTCGAGGCCCGCGACTCTCTCGGCGGTGTGGTCCGTCACGTCATCCCCGAGTTCCGTATCGCCAGCGACGATATCTCGCACGACGCCGAGCTCTGCCTGGCCTTTGGCGCCAAGGTGCAGCTCAACGCCCGCGTTGAGTCCATCGATGAGCTTAAGGCTCAGGGCTTTACCGACGTTGTCG
>CAKUEZ010000079.1 GCA_934646965.1 uncultured Collinsella sp.
GGCGAGTTCCTCGTCGGTCTTATAGACGGCGCGCAGGCTCTCCTGCTGACCATCGCAGCGATCGAGCGTAACCTCGGAAAACGTCTGGATTGGTGCCGGAATGGTCTGGCGCGCGACCTTGCCCTCGCCCTCGAGCGCCTTGACGAACTTGAAGTGTGCAACGAACGGATGGTTCTCGCCGCTGATGGGACCAGTCACCACAGCGGTATCGGCCGTGGTCTCCTCGTCGTGAAACATATAGCCATTGCGCGAGGTGCGACGCTCAACACCGTTGAGGCCCCACATAAAGTCGAGGTGCCAGTAACTGCGGCGGAACTCGCCATCGGTAATCACCTGCAGGCCAGCGGCCTTTTGCTTGGCCACCAAGTCGCGAATGGCCTCGTCCTCGACAGCCTTAAGGCCGGCATCGTCGAGCGTGCCCGCGGCATAGGCCGCACGGGCGTCCTTCACGGCCTGCGGACGAAGAAAACTGCCGACAATATCGGCGCGAAACGGCGCGTTCATCTGGGTCGAAGTGCTCATAGGTTTCTCCCTTTGCAATTGGTTGCTTTAACGAGACAGAGTATGAGCGCCAAAATTGCTATCGTAAAATATGCGTTTTAATTGGTTTGATATAGGATTTTCCTATCTTACTATCAACAGACCAATGCCCCCGATCCCCATGCTGCCCGCCAGTGCAAATAGCCATTTTCGCGCCCAAATGGCACTAGCAGCTTTGTCCTATCGCCCATACGCTTAGTGGTGACCGCATAAGGCCACGCGAGAGATAGGAGCGACCATGACCACGTTTACGACCCCCACGCGCCATACTGATCGCACCGCAGGACTTCATTACGTTGAGTCCCCCGTACGCCAGCGCGCCGTTCTCACCTGTGGCAGTTGGCGCCGCGTGACCCGCCGCATTGTTTGCGGCCTGACCTGCGCACTCACCGTGAGCTCGCTGCTTATGCCGAGCATCTCGTTTGCAGCTGAGTGGATCGAGGTCGACAACACCCCCTATTACGCCGGCGTCGCAGCTGGCGACGGCAGCACATGGGCCTGGAACGGCGCCGACGACATGACCCTCAATGGTTATAACGGCGGAGGCATCGCTGCCGGTGGCAAGCTCAACGTGAGCTACGAGGACGACAATACGGTTACTAACGAGTACGGCGACGGCATTTCAGTTGTGGACGGTGCCAATGAGGGCGCCGAGCTCAATATCTCCGGAACGGGCACCCTGACGGCAACCGCCGAAAGTGGCGCCTTGTATTCAGCAGGCGATATGACGATCGGCGGGACAGGCACCGTTACCGCCAAGGGCGGAAGCGACGAGGGTATCCGCGCCGACGGCGATATGACCATAACCGGCGGCGGCACAGTCGACGCAAGCTCCGAGCAGGACTGCGGCATCGTCGCCAAAGAAACCCTCACGGTATCCGACAGTACGCTAACCGCCCAGGGATTCGGCAGCGGTATATATGCTTTCGACGGCTTGACCATTGATGCAGCGACCGTGCGAGCGCATGCATACCCAGCGCGCGAAGACAGCCCCACTGCCATCTTCACCGACGAGGGCGACATCACCATTAAAAACGGCTCATTCGTTCACGCCTATGCCGAGGGCGAAAACGCCTCAGGAATCTACTCGTACAACTACGGTGCCGGCGGACCTGGCGGGCGCATCTTTATCAGCGACTCGACCGTCGAGGCCATTGCCCACTACATCAACTACGATGGAGGCAACCAGCCCCTACCGCCATTCGGCCATGGCGACATTGTCGTAGTTGACCCAGACGTGAACGCTCGTACGTATGGCATCTTCGCTCTCACCGAAGATGGCCTAACGCCTGCGACTATCTCCATCACACGCAGCCGTGTAACAGCAGAAGGCGACACCGCTGCCATCTTGGCCGTCGTGAATAGCGCAGACGGCAGCATTTCCGGCACGATCAATATCGTCGACAGCATTATCGAAACACCCAACGGTGGACGTATTTGCGACGTGCGCTTCGTTGACACCGAACCCGTTGACGCTCCGTATCAGCGCGGCCAGACCATCGGCACTGCTAGCGACGTCATCACAGATCTGGATAGCGACGCTATCGCCAAGCGCGCCGTCATTGTTCCGGTGGAGACGCCCCAGGCAAAGCCCGAGTCGAAGCCTAAGGTAACGACCGCCGCCGCGACCATCAAGCATGTCGACACCAAGGGCACGCTCGCGGCCACGGGCGACGCTTCCGTTATGGGCGCCGTCGCCGCTGCCATTACGGGCATGGCAGCCGTCGTCGCTGGCATCTTTACCAGCCGCAAGCGCTCGTAGTTACAAGCCTCGTGCCGCTCGATTAATTCGGGCGCGCATCGTCCCATGGTAAGCGGCCGCCGGACCTCCCACCGGCGGCCGCGCCGCGTTTGAACAATCCCGATTCGGTTGTTCACTCAAAGCAAAAGAGCTCGCCTTGCCTACAGCAATACGAACTGCCTCAGGGCGGCGCGACTCGATATCCCCAGCTTGACATAGGTGTTCGACAGGCGATTCTTGACCGTGCCGCGCGAGATACCCATGTGGGCGGCGATCTCGTCATTGGTCCAGCCGCGACAGGCCAGCATGGCGATGGCAAACTCCGTCGTGGTCAGGCTTTCGGCAACAGTGGCGCCCGCCCCCGGATTATGCACGCGACGCCAACCGCGGCTAAACCGCTCGGTAACCTTGATAATCTCCGCGAACTCCTGCGGATGATCCTTCTTTAGACATGATTCCAGCACGCCCTGCAAAAGTCCGTGATGCTCGCCGACGATCTCGATTAGGCCATCGGGCTGCGCAATCTGCCACGCGCGCATAAAGTGGACGTTCGCGCGGTCAGCTTCACGCTGGTTGATCCACCCAACGGCGGCGATCAGGTGCAAAAAGACCTCAGGGACGGGATAGCTTTCCTGTTTCATCGATAGGGCGTTCTCCGCCATGCCCACGCAGCGTCCGTAATCGCCATCGAGGTAGGCACGGTGCGCCAGTGCATAGGTTGCAAACAGACGCAGCCCCTCAGGCAGCAGCGATGCGTACGAATCGAATTCGCCGCGCGACACCGGCGAGGGAAAATGCAGGAGCACGCACGCGCTGGCCGCGAGCAGCATATACGAGGCCTGAGCACGTGGGTCCTTTGTCGCCCTTTGGCTCTTCCCCGTCTCCTCAAGATACGTAAGGCAGCGGCGCGACGCCAACGCGCGATTCAAAGACAGATTTGCATAGGCACACAGCAGGCATGCCGACAGGCGAAGCGAAAGGTCATCCGATAGCAAGTACGGCTCCGCCAGGCGGCGGGCTTCATCGGGGCAACCGCGATAGTAGTGCGCCTCGGCACGCGCGATCACGCCATAGTCATCTTTGAGCATCACGTCGAGGGTCTTGTCGAGCGCCCCGGGCTCAAACGCCGTGCACATAAGCGGCATGGGGAAACGCCAGTTGCCGGTATATATCCGATCCACGGCGACCTCCCCTCGCATAGCGGCTCACTTTGAGGGTAATGCGAGGGGGCGCCAATTAATTGGACATGTGGCTCGAAATACGGCATCATCCTGGGACGTTCGCGGTAAATCGAACGACGCCAAGTTCGAATACGGCGCCGCTCAAAAGGCTAAATATGCTGGCGGATCGCGTCGATATAGGCCTGCCCATAGCGCGTGAGCGTCGTGTTCTTGCGCGTGATGATGCCAATCTCCATGTACTCGTCCACGTCGAGCGGAATCGAGATAATGCCAGGGCCGTTGAGCTCGTGGCTGATCACGCCCGAGCATACCGTGTAGCCGTTGAGGCCCATGGCCAAATTGAACAGCGTCGCGCGGTCGCGCACGCGGATGTTCTTGCGGCGCTCAAACGTCGAGGTCAGCTCCTCGGAATAGTAAAACGAGTTATAGCTGCCCTGCTCATAGGACAGGAACGGGTAGTCTTCCAGATCCTCGAGCGTCACGCTGGAGCGATCCGCCAGCGGATGATCGGCGCATACGAAGACGTGCGGCGTGGCGCAGAAGAGCCCCTCAAACACGAGATCGTTGGTCGCCAGCATACGCTCGATAACCTCGCGATTGTGCTCGGACAGGTACAGGATGCCCAGCTCGCTTTTCATGTGCGCAACATCCTCGATAATCTCATGGGTCTGTTCCTCGCGCAAGGTAAAGTCGTAGCGCGCGGTATCGAACTCGCGGATTACATCGACAAACGCGTTGACGGCAAAGGAATAGTGCTGGCAGCTTACGCTAAAATGCGGCACCTGCTCGGACGCTCCTTTGTACTTGTCCTCGAGCAGATCGGCCTGATCGAGCACCTGGCGCGCGTATCCCAAGAAGGTCTCGCCTTCCTCGGACACGATGACGCCCTTGTTGGTGCGCTCGAAGATATGCACGCCCATCTCGTTTTCGAGGTCGCGAATCGACGCGGTAATCGAGGGCTGCGACACAAAGAGGCGGCGCGAGGCCTCGGTGATGCTACCGCACTCGGCAACCTTGACGACATATCTGAGCTGCTGGAGCTTCATAGTGGCCTCCTTAGCTGTTCGCGAGATCCACGCCGGCCGCACCCGGCAGGCGCATAAACGGCGGCATCTCCCCCGTCGCAGCACAGGCGGCAATCTGATGCAGGGCCCCGGCGACCGCGTCGTCTGCCGCGGCACCGATATGCCAGCGCGCGGCAGCCGTGACGGCCTCGTTGGCATTGGCGACCGCCACGGAGTTGAAAACGGCATCAATCATGGGCAGGTCGTTATCGGAATCGCCGAACACGGCCACCTCGTCGGGCGTCAGGCCCAAAGCGCGTGCCAGCTCGAGCGCGGCGCAGCCCTTGTCCCAGCCGGCCGGGAGAATGTCGAACAGGCGCACACGGTTGTTGGGGAACACGAGCGAGAGTTCCGGCACCTCGGCGGCAACGCGCTCACGCAGCTCGGCGAGCTCTTCGCGCGAGCGGGCGCTCCAGATATTCGCCTTGTATACCGGGGCGTCATCGACGACAGGGCGGCACGGGGCCTCTTCGCCCTTGAGCCACGCGTTGCCGCCCGACTCCATGGCGCGACGAACGCGCTCGGGATCGCTCGTCACGCAATAGGCGTCGTTGTCCCAAAAGTCATCGCCCAGGCTGTAGACCTTTAGATAGGTGTCGTCGGTCTCTTGCTCAAGGTAGTCGGCCAGGCGCATCAGGGCATCGTTATCAGTTGCGCGCGATGCGACCACCGCGCCGTCCACAAACATCACCTGCCCGTTGCAAAAGGCGCCGGTCGAAAAGCACTCGGAGCGATTGCGGAACATCCAGCCCATCGCGGACGGCTGACGACCCGAAACCGGCCCAAAGTGCAGGCCCGCCGTCTGCATGGCGTGAATGCCCTCGATGGCATAGTCGCTAGCGCCGTCTTGCCCAGCCGGAATCAGCGTATCGTCCATATCGGTCAGCACAAGTTTGATCATAAGGTCCCCTCAGTCATTCTTTATCCCGTCTATTGTACCGACCTGCCAAAAAGGGACAGGTTTATTTTGGCAGGTTTTATCTGGGAAAACGCATCATCCCAGTTGGCACCTGCCAAAATAAACCTGTCCCTTTTTGGCAGGTGCGCTAGTATAGGGAGCAACAGATTCGATGCGGGAGTGCCGGCGGTGCAAACCACAAGGCTGAGAGGGCAATGGGCCCAATCCTTTGAACCTGTCAGTTAATGCTGGCGTAGGGAGCATGCCGCCTTTACAGGGGCGCTGTCTATGCACAGCGCCCCTTTTCTATGCCAAGGAGGCATGTGCAGTGATTGATTCGGAACAGCTTAAACAACGTGTAGTCAAGGCCGTGAACGAGATTCGCGCCGCCAACCCGATGGCAGGCTCCATCACCAACACGGTGACGATCGACTTTGTCGCCAACGCGCAGCTCGCCGTGGGCGGTTCGGCCGCTATGGTCTACCTGCCCGACGAGGGCGAGACACTCGTCGCCGGCGGCGGCGCCATCTACCTCAACATGGGCACGCTCTTCCCCATCTACGAGCAAACGATTCCCCGCGCTGCCAAAGCGGCGCACAACGCCGGCAAGCCCTGGGTGCTCGATCCGGTGGGCCTGGGTATCGGTAGTCTGCGCACCCAGCTGGTAAACGAGCTCAAGCAGTACAAGCCCGCTATCGTACGCGGCAACGCTTCCGAGATCATCGCGCTCGCCGGGCTGTGGGACCTCGAGGGCGAAGCGGCAGACCTGAGCCGCGTACGCGGCGTCGATACCACCGATACGGTAGACGCCGCCCGCGATGCTGCCGTGGCGCTCGCCCACTATACCGGTGGCGCCGTGGTGGTCTCGGGCGAAGTCGACCTGATTACCGACGGCACGACCGTAGCCAAGTCCCACGGTGGCAGCCCGCTCATGTCCAAGATCACCGGCTGCGGCTGCTCGCAGGGCGGTGTGCTGGCCGTGTATGCCTGCGCCGCCGACCCGTTTACGGCAGCCGTCTGCGGTACCGCCGTCTACAACGTCGCCGGCACGCGCGCTGCCGCCGTCGCCGATGCCCCAGCGAGCTTCAAGGTCGCCTTTATCGACGAGCTCTATCGCGCGACCGCCCAGGACATCGCCAACAACCAGCTCGAGCTCGAGGAGGCATAAGCCATGTCCGAGCCCGCAACCAATACCGGCATGAACACGCTGGTCGCCGTTGCCATCGCCCCGTGCGGTACGGGCGACGAGCTCTCCGCCGAGGTCGCCGAAGTCGTACGCGTCATTCGCGAAAGCGGTCTTCCCAACCGCACCAGCTCGATGTTCACCGAGATTGAGGGAGACTGGGACGAGGTCATGCAGGTCGTGCGCGATGCCACCTTTGTTCTGGCAAACAAGGGCATCCGCACCGAAGTCGTGCTCAAAGCCGATATTCGCCCCGGATTTACCGATACCATGACCGGCAAACTCGAGCGCATGGAAGCGCAGATCAAGAAGCAGGAGGAAGCGTCATGAGCATCCGCGACAACCTTGATATCTCGGCCTACCTGGTGCTCGGCCCCGAAAACACCCTCGGACGCCCCGTGGGCGATGTAGTGGCCCAGGCGCTCGACGCCGGCTTTACCTGCATCCAGGTGCGCTCCAAGGTGGCAAGCGCGCGCGAGATCATCGCGCTGACGGACGACGCCGCGCAGGCCATCGCGCGGGCCGGCAAGACCGGTCAGGTCGCCTTGCTGATCGACGACCGCCTGGACTGCGTGCTTGCCGCACGCGAGCAGGGCATTGCCGTCGACGGCGTGCATGTGGGTCAGAGCGACATCCCCGTCGAGGTCTGCCGCAAGCTGCTGGGCCCCGACGCCATCGTGGGTCTTTCGGCCCGTTGCGAAGAAATGCTTGAGTACGTCAAGACTGCCGATATGAGCCTGGTCGACTACCTGGGTATCGGTCCGCTCCACGAGACCGAGACCAAGCGCGATTGCGGACGCGCGGCCGACGGCTCCATCATCACTAAGAGCTTTGAGGACTTGGCGGCGCTCCATGCGGCAAGTCCCGTGCCCATCGTGGTGGGCGGCGGCGTCAAGACAGCCGACCTGCCGCAGCTCAAGGCCACCGGCGTCGACGGCTTCTTTGTGGTGAGTGCCGTCTGCAGCGCCGACGACCCCTACGCCGCAGCCAAGGAGCTCGTCGATACCTGGCGGCAGGCGTAAGTCTAGGCCGAGCAGTTGCTCCGTAGCCTCATAGCCTCAGTATCGGAAAGCGCATCCCAGTTTGGACCTCCATTCCGGGATGCGCTTTCCATATAGACGCTCAACGGGAAACAGCATCCCATCCTGAACGCGAATTCCGGGTCGCGCTTTCCGAAACCCCACCGCTCGGGAAACTGCAACCCGTTTTGAACGCCGATTCTGGGACACAGTTTCCGCTACGGGCCTCTCGCGGAAACTGTGTCCCATTCCGAAGGCAAATTCCGGGATGTGCTTTCCGCCGAGCTGTCGACCGCAGCCCCTACCCTGCCAGGTATGCCTCCAGCGCCGGCAGTGTCGTCTCCGCATCGTGGCGACCGACCTGATAGATGCGCTCGAGTTCATCCGGCTCGCGGCACAGCGACGGCACTTTTACCGATTCGCTCGGCCGCACCACAAAGATCTCGCCAGTTGCCTCGCGACGTGCCAGATCATCGAGCGTGTCGTTGTACACCTCATGCCGATGTTCAAGCGCCGCGACAAATGCAGGATAGTGGCGGAAGACGCGTCGCAACATGGGCATCACGCTGTTGGGCTGCTTCACAAAGCCCGCCGGCTGCGTGAGCACCACCACATTGCGGTCGTAGCCCTGCGCAAACAGCCAGGCGCTGGGAATGGAATCGGCAACGCCGCCATCCAAATACTTATGTCCCTCAATGGCGACGGGGCGCGTCGCTACGGGAATCGCCGACGACGCGCGGATCCACTCGATATCGCGCTCATCGCCATAGGGCAAATCATGATAGACCGCCTCGCCCGTCTCGATATCGGTGCATACGCACGTAAACCGCATGGGGCAGGCACGATACGCCTCCAGATCGATGGGGTCGCGCTCGAGTGGCACCTCGTGATAGGCAAAATCGGCATTGAACATATCGCCGGTACGCAGCCAGCTGGTCACACTCGCATAGCGCTTGTCGGCGCAATAGGCCTTGTTATAGCGAATGGCACGGCCGATCTGGCGCGATTTAAAGTTGTAGCCAAACGCCGCGCCCGCCGAGACGCCAACCATATGATCGCAGGCCAGACCGTGTTCCATCCATACGTCGAGCACGCCTGCCGTATACATGCCGCGATAGCCGCCTCCCTCGAGTGCCAGCCCCACCGTGGGCGTCGTATTTGGCTGCGCCATGCGACCATCTCCGTTCCCAAGCTTTTGAACGGAACAAGTATACCCGTCAACAAATATCGTTCTCGTCGCATTTTCTGCGCACGTAACCGCATTACCGTTTGGCGATTTAATAGCACCTCGCAGCACGCCCGCCGTCATGCGCCCATATAATAGTTGTTTATACTACTGATTATTTTCAACAGCAAACAGCTGCTGACGTATTTACTCAGCGATGCAGCAAGGCGGGGGCATGAAAACAAACGAAGCGCAGAGTGCCGAGCCGCAACAGTACAACGAGCTCGACCAGCTGGACACATGCCTCGCCGAACTATCGAGCGCCTGCGACCCACAGCAGCCCGAGGCCGAGCGCCTGCTCGCAGAGGCAGCCGATGCCGCCGACCGTCTACGCGAGCGCATTGCAAAACTCAGGTCTGATGCCTACACCGATCCGCTCACGGGATTGCCCAACCGTACCGCCTACACCTACGACCTCGCATGCATCTGGAACCGTCAGCTCGAGCACACGATCGCCTATATCGATATCGACGGCCTTAAAATCTGCAACGACCGCTTTGGGCACCCGGC
>CAKUEZ010000080.1 GCA_934646965.1 uncultured Collinsella sp.
CTCGGCGGCCTTGCGAAAAACAAATCCAAGTTAGACCATTTCAAATGGTTCGATGTCTGCCCGGATGCGACACTGAAGTAAGTGTCCATCCTCGCAGTATCCGGTTCTCAAGGTGCACGCCCCGCGGCTGATCCGGTCTCACCGGGCCGCGCGGCAAGGAGATATATTGCCAGACCGGAGGGGCGTCCGGGGCGGGAATCTGGGCGCACACATTTCCTACACATTTATGAGTCCGGCTAACGCTCGCCAGCCGTTATCTACCGCTCACCGAGCTTCTCTTTATAGGCTGCGTTCGTGTGGCTAGAGCTGGTAGGCTCCCCTGGCCAAAGCGCAACCGGCATCGAGCAACTCATCGCGCTCCTCCACCGAGAAGCCTTCGGCGTACACGCGCACCACCGGCTCGGTCCCGCTGGGACGAATCAGCAGCCAGGTGTCATCCTCGAATGCCAGACGCAAGCCATCCATATGGCTTACGCTCTGCGGCGCCTTGCCGCAGAGCGACTTGGGATTCATGCCCGGAAGCAGCGTTCGCAACGATTCGGCATCCTCGGCCTCAAGGCGCAAATCACGTCGGCCGTAGCTCGTCTTGCCAAAACTAGCCTCGAGCTGATCGACCAACACGCCTAGCGGCGCACCCGTCTTTGCCATGAGCTCACACAAGATCAGACATGCGAGGATTCCGTCGCGCTCGGGCATATGTGCGGCAATACCGATACCGCCGGCTTCCTCGCCGCCCAAGAGGACGCCGCCCTTCTTCATCTCCGCCGCTATATATTTGAAGCCGACGGGTTTGACGGTCACGCGGCAGCCAAGAGCCTCGGCAATGCGTCGCACGAGCGTCGAGCACGAGAGATTTACGACGACGCGCCCCTCTAAATTGCGAAACTGGACCAGATCGCCCAAAACGAGCGCCATGATCTGATGCGGATGTATATATCTACCGCGCTCGTCGACTGCACCGATACGATCGGCGTCGCCATCGGTCACGAGGCCAGCGCACGCCCCGTCCTCGATAACCGTACGCTCGCAGGCGTCTACCCACGGCTCGAGCGGATCGGGGCAGATATCCTCTTGACCGGACGACTGCCCAGCATGGATCTCGTGCACCTCGACGCCAAGCTCGCGCAGCAGGTCGGCAAGATAGCCCTGGGCCGCACCTCCCATGGGGTCGACCACCACGCGCAGGTGGACAGCCCGGATGGCGTCGGCATCGATAAACGACGCTACCGCCTGAATATAGTCTGGAATGATATCGGCCGTGCGATATTGTCCCTCGAGCCCCATCGGTTCAGGGGCCATGGACTCTTCGAGCTCCTCGATGACATCTTGGTTGGCCGTCGAGCCGTCTCCCATACGAAGCTTAAGGCACAGATAGCCCTGCGGATGGTGGGAGCCCGTCACCATAAACGCACCGCAGGACTCACCGTCATACGCCGCCGCCCACGATAGGGCAGGCGTGGGAACGGGCCGGGACACGAGCACGGCGTCAAGCCCATGCGCTGCGAGCACGCCCGCCGCAAGTTCGGCAAACTCGCGTGCTTGCGGCCTGGTATCAAAGCCCACGTATACCGTCTGAGCGGGGTTGGTCTTTTGCCATAGCTCGCCAACGGCGTCGGCGACGCGGGCAACGTTGTCGATATTAAAGTCATCGTCGACGCGGGCACGCCAACCGTCAGTTCCAAAATGAATTATCGCGCACACGCGCAGACACCTCACAGTGTTTGAATCATGATACGCATGAGGTATACCCGCAACGCGCGCCCGGCAACCTGCCGGCGTATGCGTTCACCGTTTGGGCAAATGCTATCGAGGACACTCAAGCGACAAAAAAACCGCCCCGTGCGGGGCGGTGATTCGGATTCTTGGTATCTAGTTATATATCGAGCGCATCGGCCATAGCCGCCGTTGTGACTGTCGTGGTTCCGCAGCAACTGCCCACCATCGCGGCACCGGCCTGCCTCCATTCGACACATGCCCGAGCGAAGGCTTCGGGGGTCTCGTGCCATACGGGGCCATCCTGAGTTTGGACAGGATCGCCCACGTTGGGACGCACTGTGACGGGCGTAGTCGCCGATGCAACCATCCGGGGAACCGCGGCATTCGCGGCCGCAAGCGAACAGCAGTTGACGCCGACCGAATTTGCACCGTGTTTTTCGGCGTACAAAACGGCAGCTTCGATGTTAAGGCCATCGCCTAACAGGTCGCCTTTATCGTCAATGACAAAACTCACCAGGATGGGCATGCCGTCAGCGGCATCCCGAGCGCCGGCAAGCATGGGCTGCAAATTGCGGATAGACGTCACCGTCTCGATCAGCAGGCCGTCAACGCCAGCATTGAGCAGGGCGTGCGCCTGCTCGCGCGCAATGCCTCGGATTTCACGATATTCGGCAGATTTCTCGGCAAACCACTCAATACCGATGGGACCCATCGAACCCAGCAGCAGCTGAGGGTGCGCCTGGCGGGCATCGTCGACGGCCCCACGATTGACCTCCGCCACGGACGGCGTAATCTGATCGCGCTTGAGGGCAAAGCTCGATGCCTGAAAGGTATTGGTAATGAGTACCTGCGCGCCGGCGGCGACATACAGGCGGTGGATACGAGAAACCGTCTGCGGCTCTGCCAAATTCCAAAACGCCGGTGGAATATCGGCAGCATCGTACTCGCTCATCAGCACGCTACCCATGGGGCCCTGCGCCAACAGGGTCTCGCTCGATAAGCGACGCATAAGCTCCTCGGCGCCAAAGCGGTTGTAGTAACTCGTATCCATATATAACCCGCTATTCCTCGACGCTAATTCCCTGCTTTTCGAGATAGGCGAGCCAGCGGTTCATCGTGTCCTCGGAAAGCGCGTGCTCCATCATGCAGGCCTCGGAATCGGCGCGCTCGAAATCGACGCCGAGCTCCTGGACCAAGAATGTGCGGATGAGGCGATGGCGGTACCAGATAGCCGTACCAACCTCGCGGCCGCGCTCGGTCAGGATGACCTTGCCGTAGTGCGATTGCTCGACAAGCTCGGAGGCTTTGAGCGCCGAAACCGCCTTATTGACCGATGCCTTGGAGACACCGAGACGCTGCGCGATGTCGACCGATCGCACGCCGTTGGTCTCCCCCTCTTCGCTTTCGATGCGAACCATGCACTCCAAGTAGTCTTCGTTCGCCACCGTCAGGTGCAGCTCGCGCGAGCTATTTGTCGTTTCCATGACCTTCCGTCCCTTCTGCATCCAATGGCTGATTCTACCCCAACCAAGCGTCGCGGTATGCCGTGGCATACCGTGCTAGAGTTCTTGTTGCACACGACAACCAAGATTGGAGCGGTCTTTATGAAAAACAACACCACGAGCCCCGACGTCCTTGAGCGCTTTTTGCGCTATGTCCAGATCAATACGCAATCAGAGGATGCAAACTGCGACCAGGTGCCCTCGAGCGCTGTTCAGTTTGACCTCGCCAATGTGCTTGCCGAGGAGCTGCGCGGGCTTGGTGCGGAAGATGCCCATGTGACCGAGCATGCCTATGTCTGCGCGCACATCCCCGCGAGCGCTGGCTCCGAGGACAAGCCCGCCCTGGGCCTGATCGCACATCTCGACACCACCGAGGTTGCGCCGGGTGCCGGCGTGAAGCCGCACATCGTGCACTACGAGGGCGGCGACCTGGTCTGCGGCACGGTTAACGGCAAGCCCGTGGCCATGAGCACCGCCAAGCTCCCCGCCCTGAACGACCTTGTGGATGAGGACCTGGTCTGCAGCGACGGAACGACGCTGTTGGGCGCTGACGACAAGGCCGGCGTCGCCGAGATTATGGCACTCGTCGCCCGCATCGCTCAGGACCCCTCGCTGCCCCACCCCGCGCTCGGCATTTGTTTTTGCCCTGACGAGGAGATCGGCCACGGCGCCGAGCTGTTGGACATCGACGCCTTTGGCTGCAAGTACGCCTACACGGTCGACGGCGGCCCCGTCGGCGAGCTGGAATGGGAGTGCTTTAACGCTGCCGAGGCGACCGTTCGCTTTGAAGGCCAGTCCATTCACCCCGGCGACGCCAAGGGCCGCATGGTCAACGCGGGCAATCTGTTCTGCGACTTTAACGCCCTGCTCCCCTATGTGCAGCGCCCGGAGTACACCGAGGGCTACGAGGGCTTCTATCATCTTGAGGGCGTTTCGGCGACCGTCGACCACGCCACGGCGCGCTATATCGTTCGCGACCACGACGCGGCCAAGTTCCAGCAGAAGCTCGAACTGATCGATTCCGCCGCTGCCTTGCTCAACCAGCGCCTGGGCGAGGAGCGCGTGACGGTTGAGATCAAGCAGCAGTACCGCAACATGGCCGAGATCGTGCGCGACTACCCCGAGCTCATTGATGTTGCCAAGGAAGCCTACCTTGCTTGCGGCGTTGAGCCCCAGGTGCTTCCGATTCGCGGTGGCACCGACGGCGCACAGCTGTCGTTCCGCGGCCTGCCCTGCCCCAACCTTTCCACGGGCGGCTACTGCTACCACGGCGTCAACGAGTTTGTCCCGGTCAGCTCGCTCGTCAAGATGACCGATGTCCTGCAGGAGCTCGTCGCCCGCTTCGCATAAGACGCTCGAACAATCCCGTTCAACAAAATCGCCCTGTTCTCAAAACCGAGAACAGGGCGATTATTGTTACAGGGGGTAGTCGTTGGGGACGTTCTTAAACGACTAGTCAAACAAGAACGTCCCCAACGACTAGTCGTTTAAGAACGTCCCCAATGACTACAAGGAGTGTCCCAAACTGCCGGCACAAAGGGAACGTCCCCAAGTGCCAAGTGCCGAAAACGACTACACAACATCGCAGGTTGAGCCAGCGTCAGCGAGCGCCGTCCAAGGCGAACAAGTTGGCATGAAAAAGGCAGGGCATTGACCTTCTGGTCATGCCCTGCCTTCTGAATGACAAATTGTCGCCTTGGGCGGCGCGCAGCGTCGGCCGGTCCGCCGTTCGGTAGAACGGCGGAACCAAGGGTGCAGCGTCGAGCAGTTACGGCGTTTGGAAAACGCCGTAACTAATATGAGTAGCCGTTACCGTCGCCGGTGGGCTCCTCGTAGTAGTTCGAGTCGGTCGAGCCGCCGGAGTCTTCGGAATCGTCCGAGCCGCTCGATGAAGTGGCGGTGCCGTTTGCGTAATCGTCGGACGTGTTGTTATTAAGATCGCCGATTGTGGAGCTGGAACCATCGGACATGCCCATGGTGTTGGGACCCTTGGGGTCCTTGCCGGCATCGACGCGCTCCATCATTTCCTTGAGCTCGTCCTCGTAGACAAAGACATAGCTCTGGCCGTCAATCATGGTTGTATCGTCTGCGTAAGAAGGCAGGTTTGCCGAATAGATGCCATCGACGTCCATACCGCGCATGGCGTTGACCGTGGAGACGATGTCCTGAACGCTCATATCGGTCACAAGCATATCGGACAACGAATTGACCAAGTCAAAGATCTTGGTGGCGTCGAAGTTGTTGAGGATCTGGTTGGCAAGGGCACCAAGCACCTGACGCTGATGACGCATGCGCGTGTAGTCGCCATCGGCATAGGTGTAGCGGCAACGGGCATAGGTAAGGGCGGTCGCGCCATCCATGTGCTGCTGACCGGCGGTAATCTTGATGTCCAAGTGCTCAGGGTCGTCGACATCGTCGGTTGCATTGATGTCGATACCGCCGACAGAATCAATCAACGACTGCATACCATCGAAGCTGACCTCGGCATAGTGCGAAATCTGCACGCCGCACAGCTCGTTGACCGCCTGGACCATGGCCTCGGCGCCGCCGTAGGTATGGCAGGCGTTGATCTTCATGGTCGAACCGTTGTAGACGACCTTGGTATCACGCGGAATGGAGATGAGCGTCGCCTGCTTTTGCGTAGGGTCGATACGCGCCAGGATAATCGAGTCGGCGCGGTACGTATCCTCGCCCGGACGGCCGTCGGTACCAAGGAGCAGCACATAGAACGGGTCCTTGGCCTCGTCGGTATCGACCAGAATCTGGCGCAGGTTGTCGGTAATGACATTGGAATCGCCGAGCTTGCCCATAATGGTGGCAAACCACAGGCCAGCGGCAGTCGTAGCACTCAGCAACACACCGAGTACGGCAATGAGCGCGACACGGCGAACCGTATGGCCGCGACGGCGCTGGCGGGCGCGCTCGGAATAGCGGGCGACGTTATCGCGGCTATAAATCTTGGCCTGCGCGCCGGTCGAAGGTCTTCGGGATTCAGCAAGGGGCTTTTTCTTAAACATAGGCAACCTGCATTAGTAGATGACGGGATCGGGAACAGCGGCGTGCTCGACATGAGCGCCAAGGGCCTGCAGCTTTTCGACAAACTGCTCGTAGCCGCGCTTGATGTGATGGATGGCCGAGACCTCGGTCGTGCCGTCGGCGATCAGTCCGGCGACGACAAGGGCCGCGCCGCCGCGCAAATCGGGCGAGGTGACCTGTGCGCCCGAGAAACCCTTGACGCCGTGAATCATGGCGTGGTGGCTCTCGATGCGAATATCGGCGCCCATGCGCACCAGCTCGGATGCAAACATAAAGCGATTCTCGAAGATGTTCTCGGTGATAACGGAACTGCCATCGGCAAGGGCGGAGAGCACCATGATCTGCGCCTGCATATCCGTCGGAAAACCGGGGAACGGAAGCGTCTGGATATCGACCGGCTTGATGCGCTCGGCACGATTCACATGGACGCCGTTCTCGGTGCGCTCGCAATCGATGCCCATGAGCTCCATCTTCTTGAGCACCATGCCCAGATGGATGGGGCAAAAGCCCGTGACGTCGACGCCGCGATCGTCAGCCATCAACGCACCGGCGACGATAAAGGTACCGGCCTCGATGCGGTCGCCCACCACGCGATGGGTGACGGGGTGCAGCTCCTCCACGCCCTCGATGGTCACGACGGGCGTGCCGGCTCCGACAATCTTGCCGCCCATCTCGTTGAGCATGTTGGCCAGATCGACGATCTCGGGTTCGCGGGCAGCGTTATCGATAACCGTGGTGCCCTGGGCGCGCACGGCAGCCATAATGAGATTCTCGGTAGCACCGACGCTGGCGAACTCGAGCGTGACGGTGGTGCCGTGCAGCCCCTGGGGAGCGCTGGCGTTGATGTAGCCGTGGGCGGTATCGAACTCAACGCCCAGGGCTTCGAGGCCAAGAATGTGCATATCGATCTTGCGGGCACCCAGGTTGCAGCCGCCGGGCATGGCGATCTTGGCGCGATGGAAACGGCCAAGTAGAGGTCCCATCACGGCGGTGGAAGCGCGCATCTTGGCGACGAGCTCGTAGGGAGCCTCCCAGGAATCGACCTGCGAGGTGTCGATCTCGAGCGTGTGCTCGTCGAGAACATCGATCGTAGCGCCCATGCCCTTGAGCACTTTGCCCATCACGTGGACATCGGAAATATCGGGCACGTTCTGCAGCGTCGTCTTGCCCGGCGCCAGAAGCGTTGCCGCCATGAGTTTGAGCGCGGAGTTCTTGGCACCCGAAACAGGCACGGAACCTCCGATGGCGTGGCCACCCTCAACGCGGATAATATCCAAGGTCTACCCTTTCAAAAAGCATGCCCGGGGTGGCTGGGCCATCCCGGGCATGATGTGTTCGCAAATGGTCGAACGCTAAATCGTTTGACTATTGGGCAAGCTTGAGCTTACACCATGCGATTTCATTATAGAGGTAGGCGCGGCGTGCATCATCCTCCGACAAATTACCCAGCTTCTCTTCAAAACCTTGAATATCAGCTTTAACCTTGTCGGCGTCGACGGTCGCCAGATCGCAAGCGCGCTCGGCGAGGACGGTCACGACATCGTCCGCAACCTGGGCATAGCCGCCGGCCACGGCAAACGTGTGGTCGACAGTGCCCATGGCCTTATCGGAAACGCGAACGTAACCGCGGTCGATCGTGCAGATTTCGCTGGAATGGGCAGGCAGAACGCCAAACTCGCCATCCGTGGACGGAATCGACACAAACGCAGCGTCGCCCTCATAGGCGCAGCTCACGGGGCACACGATGCGGATACGCATAACCTACTTCTCCCCCATCTTGCGGGCGCGCTCGCGCACGTCCTCAATCGTGGAAGCATAGCGGAAAGCCTGCTCGGGCAGGTCGTCGGCCTTGCCGTCGACAATCTCGGCGAAGGAGCGGACGGTATCCTCGACGCGGACGTAGACACCGGGGTTGCCGGTGAACTTCTCGGCGACATGGAAGGACTGCGAGAGGAACTGCTGGATCTTACGGGCGCGATTGACCGTAAGGCGCTGCTCCTCGGACAGCTCGTCCATACCCAGAATGGCGATGATGTCCTGAAGGTCGGAGTACTCCTGCAGGAGCTCCTGGACCTTGACGGCGACACGGTAGTGCTCCTCGCCGACGATCGAGGGATCGAGGGCGTCGGAGGAAGACGCGAGCGGATCGATGGCCGGGAACAGGCCGAGCGACGAAATGCTACGCGAAAGAACCGTGGTGGCGTCGAGGTGCGTAAACGTCGTGGCGGGTGCCGGGTCGGTCAGGTCGTCTGCGGGGACGTAGACGGCCTGGACGGAGGTGATGGAACCCGTCTTGGTCGAGGTAATGCGCTCCTGGAGGTCGCCCATCTCGGTAGCCAGCGTAGGCTGGTAACCGACGGCAGACGGCATACGGCCCAGCAGTGCGGAAACCTCGGAACCGGCCTGGGAGAAGCGGAAGATGTTGTCGATGAACAGCAGAACGTCCTGGCCGCGATCACGGAAGTACTCAGCGGTGGTAAGGCCGGCCAGACCGATGCGCAGACGCGCTCCGGGCGGCTCGTTCATCTGACCATAGACCAAGCAGGTCTTATCGATAACGCCAGACTCGCTCATCTCGAGGAACAGGTCGGTACCCTCACGAGTACGCTCGCCGACGCCGGTGAACACCGAGGTGCCGCCGTGCTCCTGGGCGAGGTTGTTGATGAGCTCCTGAATCAGAACGGTCTTGCCGACGCCGGCGCCGCCGAACAGACCCGTCTTGCCGCCACGGATGTAGGGCTCGAGCAGGTCGACGGCCTTGATGCCGGTCTCGAAGATCTCGGTCTTAGTGGTGAGCTCGTCGAA
>CAKUEZ010000081.1 GCA_934646965.1 uncultured Collinsella sp.
AGCTCGTACTTTCCGCACCGCCATGTCTTGCTGTCGTTCGCCATGAACATCCTCCTAAAATGCCCGCGCCGCCGCGCTCGGGAGCTGGCGGCGGGGTCGTTTTGCAATCAGTCTTTCTATTGTATCCGCGTGCGCGGGCTAGAACGCAAACGCGGCCGCGATGTCGCAAGAAATCAGCAGGTCGGCATTTGCGTCCTGATCGGTGGGCGCTAGATTGCAAATGGCCAGCGTATCGCCGGTAAAGTAGCGCGTGAGGCCCGCCGCCGGGTACACCACGAGCGAGGTCCCGCCCACAATGAGGGCATCGGCCGCAGCGATGGCGGCAACCGCGCCGGTGAGCACGCGCTCGTCGAGCGGCTCCTCATAGAGCACTACATCGGGCTTGATGCGGCCGCCGCATGCGGGGCACTCTGGCACGCCCTCGGCGTCCTCGTACTCGCGCGCGCAAACCCATTCGGCGTTATAGACCGCACCGCATACCTGGCAGATGTTGCGGTGGACCGAGCCATGCAACTCAAACACGCGCTGCGAGCCAGCCGCCTGGTGCAGGCCGTCGATGTTCTGCGTCACCACGGCATCGAGTTTGCCGGCGCGCTCCAGCTCTGCCAGCTTGGTATGACAGCGGTTGGGTTTGGCGTCAAGCGCGATCATCTTGGTACGGTAAAAGTCGAAAAACTCCGCCGGATGCGTCTCGTAAAAGCTGTGCGAGAGCATGGTCTCGGGCGGATAAGCGAACTGCTGGTGATACAGGCCGTCCACGCTGCGGAAATCGGGAATGCCGCTTGCTGTGGAAACACCCGCGCCACCAAAGAACACCACATGTTTGTGGGTGTCGAACAGCTCCGCCAGCGCGGCGGAGGCCTGCTTGGGATCCGATATTGCCTGCGTCATATATGTCCTCCGTCCGCGCCGCCGGGGCGGCGGCACTTGCACCGTCGCTCGCGGGCTCCGTCCCGCCCTTGTTGCGTTAATCTTAAGCCTGCCAACCCCGTCGAAAGGACACCATGCCTCAGACTTATACCTTTGCCTCGTGGAACGTTAACGGCCTGCGCGCCGTGCTCAAAAAGGACCCGAGCTTTATTCAGATCGCGCAGGACCTCGATGTCGATATCCTGGCGCTGCAGGAGACTAAGCTGCAAGAAGGCCAAGTCGACATCGACCTGCCCGGCTATCACCAAACCTGGAGCTACGCCGAGCGTAAGGGCTACTCGGGTACCGCGGTCTTTAGCCGCCAGGAACCGCTGCGCGTGTTGAACGCCGATGCACTGCTGCCCTATGCCGGCGAAGGCGAGGCTGCCGAGCTCGTCGCCCAGGCCGCGACCGAGGGCCGCGTCTGTGCGCTCGAGTTTGACAAGTTCTGGTTCGTGGACGTCTACACGCCCAACGCGCAAAACGAGCTCGCACGCATCGACGTTCGCATGGCCTGGGACGACGCCTACCGCGGCTTTTTGAACGCGCTCGAGCACGAGACCGGCAAGCCCGTGGTGACCTGCGGCGACTTTAACGTGGCACACGAGGAGATCGACCTTAAGAACCCCAAATCCAACCGCGGCAACGCAGGCTTTTCGGACGAGGAGCGCGGCAAGTTTACCGAGCTGCTCAATGCCGGTTTTACCGACACCTGGCGCGCAGCCAACCCCGACGTCGAGGGCGTCTACAGCTGGTGGAGCTACCGTTTTAATGCCCGCAAGAACAACGCCGGCTGGCGCATCGACTACTTCCTGGTAAGCGACGCAATCGCCGACAACGTACGCGACACTGGCATCCGCGGCGACATCTTCGGCAGCGACCACTGCCCCGTCACCCTCACCCTGGAGCTCTAGCCCCCAGCTGATCCCTCGGGGACGGTGGAAAACGGATCATTTTGGGCCTCGTGGGGGCATCCGCATGATCCGCTCGCCACGAAACCGGGCCATCTACTACGTTTACGCCACCACCCTCAACCACAACGTACCAAGCAAAAAGAAAACCGCAGGTAGAAAGCCTGCGGTTTTTCATGAAATGCGGCTATGGTCAGGGGCATCGACTTAAACGTAGTAGATGGGCCAATTTCGTGGCGGGCGCCCCCATATGATCCCTCGGGGACGGAGGAAAACGGATCATTTTGATCACTCACGGCCCACGATGGCCATCATATGAGTCGCTCATTTCAAAACTATGCCGGTTTACGGGGCTGAATCGCGAACCCCCAACCACACGCAATTCGAGCAGAATAAAACCGCAGGTAGACAGCGTGTCCTTTTTCGAAAAATACCGGTATGGTCGGCCTGCGCCAATCCAGCCCCGTAAACCGGCATAGTTTTGAAATGGCACCGAAGCAGCATTGATTCTCGCCCCGGTGCAACCGGCCCTACAGCCCGTATTTCACGACGACGCGATTGATGCGACGGCACCAGGGTTTGTACAAGGCGGCCAAAAACACGCAGGTCGCCAGACCGTGTGTGATGTCGAACGGCACCGCCGTGGCAAGACGCGCCACGGCACCCGCCCACGTGAGCGGCTGGACAAAACCGATGATGTCATACGCGTTGATCACGACGCCGTACAGTAGGCCCGAGGCAAAGCCATACGCCAGCAGCGCCAACATGCGCACGGTTCCGTCGGCGCGGTCGAACGCGCCCACATGCGCCAGTGCGCCACCAATATAGCCCACCAGACCCCAGGCATACATCTGCCACGGTGTCCACATGCCCTGCCCAAAAAAGAAATTGCTGGTCAACGCCGCCAGCGCACCGACCATAAAGCCATTACGGCGACCAAGCGTCGCCCCTGCAATGATGGCGATGGCGCTCACGGGTTTAAAGTCGGGAATAGGACCAAACAGAATACGCCCCGCCGCGGCCAGCGCCGCCAACACCAGCGTGGGCATAATCTGGCGCAGGCCCGGACGCGACGCCTCGTAGCCGGCAAAGAACAGCGCGAGCACCAGCGCCACCATAGCGAGCATCAAAAAAGCAGCCTGGGCAATGCCCAGATACAGCATGATGCCCATGCATGGCGGCACGAACAAAAGCACTGGCCCCTCTATGTAGCGCCATATACGAGCAAGCACGCGAGCTCCTCTTGCGATCTTTCTCTATCGTTCGCGCCCCATTGTGGCACACGCGCAGCACAGGTTCATCGACGATACATTTCACTCGTTAAACAAAACAACGCGCATGCGACTGAAGCCAATCGCATGCGCGCAAAAGGAGAGGCAAACTATCGCGAATGATTCGTTAGACGAGCCTGTCCTTCAGGCTATTCCACCTCGAGCATTTCCTCGGTCTGCGGGGCCTTTTCGCCCACAAGAACATGGGCGATCTTTGCCGCGATGGGGTCGAACAGCAAGCCACCGACCACAACAAAGGCCCAGCCGCCGGTAGCGAGCTTTGCCCAACGGGAGAAATAGGTTGTTTCGCCCACAAGGCCAAAACCGGTCTGGAATGCAATCTCGGCCAAACCGATAATCAAAAAGAGCAGCGTGGCGGCGAACACCGTGCCCGCGATCTTTGACGCAGGGCCACCCGGTTTGAATCCGAAGAAATCAACCCAGTCCCCAACGACCCTTCCAAACTGCGGTAGCGAACTCACCACCTCTGCGATGACGACAGCGAGCGCAAGCTGCCCCCAAAAACCGGTAGGGCTCGATAGGTCAAGTGCCGCCTTGCCTTCGATAATCGGCAAAAAAGAGCACATCAGAAGCGGGTTCACCAGGGCATTGATTATGCCAGCGACCCTCGTTTCTCGAGTATTCATATTCATATATTCCTTTAGTTTTCGTAGTGATACGGTACGTGGAGAAACCGCTCCTCTACTGGAAAGCCAGTTTTAATTACTTTTCCGCAGGAGCGGCAGCACCACGCGAGCGCTCGTAAAACATGCCCATGAGTTCGCTACGACGCGAGACAGACAGTTTTCGATAGATGCTATGGACGTGAGCCTTGACCGTTCCCAGTGAGATAACCAAATCGTTTGCTATCTGCTGGTTCCCCTGTCCCGTCAGAACTCGAGACAATACTTCTTGCTCGCGCGGCGTGAGCTCGTAGAGCGCACAGAAATCGGCAATATTGCTGGCGCCCTGCTTCGCCGCGCGCTGCTCCGTCTCCAAGCGATACAAATCCAGACGATCGCGCACAAGCTGCTCGGTTCGCCGCACGTGGAACTCATCTTGATAGTGGCGTGCGTAGATAATGCAGGAAACCGCAAGACCGGCCCACAGAGCGTCTTCCATAATAACAATCTTGCCGACGTAAAACGGAACCGAGCCAGAACGCATATACATGGCTGCGTAGATAAGGTCCTCGCCAATCGAGGCGGCGTAGGCGCAAAGGCACAAAAGAAGCAGCGAACGCAAAAGATGCAGCGCGCGAGAATCATGATCCTCCACGGGGGCGGAATGCGCCAAGCCCATCAGGCTCCAGGCACAAAGAGAAATCATGACCAAGGGATCGATAAAGAGAAATACCATGTCGGATACGATGCCCAGATAAACTGTCCCCGCCAAGCAACGAACCAGAGCGAGCACCGGGAAGAGAAGGAACAAAGCCGATCGTGCGGTACGCTTGGTCACATCACATGCCAGCAAATAGAAGAGGATCTCCTCGCCCATCTGAGAGAGCGTCTTCGCTATTCCAAAAAGGGTCAAAGCACCATGGGGGCCAAAGCTGCCTCCCGAAGAGAACGTCCCCGACACAAGGGGCGATCCCATATCGGCCACTCCTTCGAGGGCCAGCAGGGCCATGAGCATAGAGAGGTACGCAAAGCGCTTGCTCTCCGTCACGCCCCTGGTCACACCGCAGAAAAAGGCGGCGCAGACAAAGAGGCAGAGGAAAAACACGTTGTAAAGATAGATATAAAACCCCACGAGCTTGTCCTCCCCTTTTGCCGCAATGGGACTCATGACTCATGATAGCGCAACGGTACCCCGCGGATATTCGAACCGGTCGCAACCCGCAAGAGACGGGCGGCAAGGCTCGAGTAACCCTACCGCCCGCAATTTATTGCAGAATCCGATTGTTTGATTTACATCTCTTCGGCAGCCGCAGCGCGAGCAGCCTCGAGAACCTCTTCGGGAAGCTCGACGCCCTCATCGGTGTTGTAGCCGTACTTCTGGGCACCCTTTTTAAGGAAGAAGAGCGAAACCACAGCGGTAAAGGCCTCGGCAACGGTCAGAGCCAGCCACACGCCGTCGCCGCCCATGACCATGGGAAGCACCAGCAGCAAAGCGATGGGAAGAACGAGCGAACGCAGGGTAGAGATGATGAGAGGCATCATCGTGTCGTTGAAGGCCGTGAGCATGTTCTGAATGCAGATATTGATGCCGACGAGGCCAGCGCAAGAGGCGAAGAGAATCCACTTCTGGGAGGCGAGGGTATATACGGGGTCGCCGGGGACCTGACCATAGACCAACAGGATCGGCTTCATCATAACGATACCCAGGACAGCAATAACGACGATGAGGATAGCGCTCAGACGACGGTACTTCTGGTACGTGCCGTGAATCTTCTTGGGATTGTTTTCGCCGATCTGATAGCTAATGATCGGCGTAGCGCCCTTACCAAAGCCAATGAACGGGCCAACAAAGAGGAACTGCACGTACAGGAAGATTGCGGCAACGGCTACGCCGTCGGCCCCAAAGTACTTCATGGCCTGGATGTTGTAGATAGCGGTCATGAAGCCGGTGGCGGCACTGTAGATAAAGTCGGCAAGGCCGATCTTGCAGCTCTCGGCGACATTCTTCGCAGGACAGGCCGGCGAGTCATAATGCAGGGCACTGCTCTTGGAGAAGATGACGACTGCAGAAGCGATGGCGGCAAAGGCAGAACCGGTACCAAAGCCAAGAGCTGCACCCGTGGTGCCCAGACCAAGCGTACCCTGGTAGACAACGTCCATGCCCAGCGTGACCAGACCACCAAGGATGGTGATCACCATGCAATGCGTGGGCTTACCAGCAGTGAGCAGCCACATCTGGAAACCGAGCTGGATGGTGTAGAGCGGCATGAAGAAGCGGTGCACGTTCCAATAGGTGGTGCAGACGGGAGCGAGGCCTGCGTCAGCGCCCATGAAGTACCACACCTGGTCGCCAGCAAAGCTGATAGCAAAACCCCAAACGGTGGCGATGATAGTCGAGATGAGCAAAACGCAGGTAAACGTCTGGTTCGCCTCACGGGTCTTCTTCTCGCCCAAAAGCTTGCCCAGGAGGGCCGCGGAACCGCCAGAGAACAGGAAGGCGATGGCCTCTACCACCGCCTGAGCGGGATAGACGATATTAATGGCCGAAAGCGTCGCCGTACTGTTGAAGTTGGTGGCGATTGCGGTGTCGAAAATCTGATAGATACCGGTCCAAAGCTGCAGCAGGATCGAGGGGGCAGCAAAGAGGAACAGTCCGATGAGCGTGTAGTTACGCGCGAGCTTGTTGGGGTTGGTCTCTTCCATCCTACTCGCCTTCCTTCTCGTACATGGTCTTACCGTCAATGACAGTCATAAGGCACTTGGCCTCATGGATGGTATGGGGATCGATGGCCGTGATATCGCGGTCCATGAGCACGAAGTCGGCCTCCTTGCCCACCTCGATGGAGCCGATGCGCTTCTCAAGGAAGTTCTGATACGCTCCGTTGATGGTGCCGGCACAGATCATGTCCTCAACCGACACGCGCTGGTTCGGGTCGAGCACGGTCTCTTCCGAAGCGTCGCCGGGCGCGCAGCGGGTCACGCCGACCTCCAAGCCCTCCATGGGATCGGGGTTTGACACGGGGAAGTCGGTCGCCGAAGTGACGATCATGCCGCGGTCCCAGAACTTCTTGAGCGGGTACTCGGACTCAGCACGGTCGCCGAGCTGAGCGTGCTCCAGGGACTCATAGCACACGGGGTCCTTGAAGTGCCATGTGGGATTGGCGCAAGCGATACCCTTGAGCGCGGCAAAACGATCGATGTCCTCGTCGCGCATGACCTGCAGGTGCGTAATGGTCGGGCGCCAGTCATCTTTCGGATCGGTTGCCTGGGCATATTCAAAACCGTCGAGCGCCATGGAGATGGCCGCGTCGCCGATAGCGTGCACATGCACCTGGAAGCCCTTTTCCTTGGCATAGCGAACCATGGCGTTGTAATCGTCGGGCTCGCAGTTGGGAACGCCGCGGAAACCAGACTTGTCGGTGTAGTCATCCAGCAGGTAAGCCGTACCAGATTCGATGACACCATCGAGCACGAACTTGATGTTGTTGCACTGATAGTGTTCGCCATGATAGGAATCGCGAACCTTGGCGCAGCGATCGATCTTGTCGAGGCCCTCGTGCTCGGGCTTGCAATAGAAGCCGGAGGTTACCTTGAGCTTGAGCTTACCCTCGATGTCGAGCTCCTCGAGAGCAATTTGAGCATTGACCTCATCGCGAAGAATCGGCTCGTAAATATTGGTAATACCGACCGCAAGCAAGTCCTCCTGCAACGTAAGAATGGCGCTCTTGAACTCTTCGACCGTATAGGAACGAATCGCCTTGAAGACATCGTTCATGGCCCAATCGCGCACAAGACCCGTAGGCTCCTGCGTCTCGGGATCCAAAACGATGGTTCCAGCCTCCTGGCTCACAAAGCCGCGACCGATGCCGGCCTTCTCGAGGCACTTGCTGTTGACCCAATAGGAGTGGCCATCGTAGGAACCGATAAGCATCGGCACGTCCGGACACACTGCATCCAGCAGCTCCTTGGCCTGAATCTTGCCCTCGTTCTCGAACACGGCGTTGTCCCAACCCATGCCCTTATAGAACTCGCGGCCGGGATGCTCTTCCACATATTTGCGGATGGTATCCACGTACTCGTCCACGGTCTCGAGACCCAAAATGTCAATCTCGTAGGCAAACTGGCCAGCACCAGACGAGAAATGCATATGAGCATCGCAGAAGCCCGGCATGAACATACCGTCGCCCGCCTCGATCACCTTAGTGTCAGGACCGACGTACTCGTTCACCCCCGCCTCGTCGCCCACATAGACGAAAATGCCGTCCTTAATCGCTACCGCCTGAGCGATAAACTCTGCGCGATTAGACGTGAACACCTTCCCCTTAAGCACGGTATCCGCTTGCATCGCAAACTCCTTTCCTGTGACCCGCTTCTTAGTTCAAAACGGATTTCACAGGGAAGATTACGGTCGGAAAGGAGGTTTATTCCATGCGCCAAACGGTCAATTTCACTCAACCTTAGTTGTACAAGCAGATTATTTTGGCAGGTAAAAAGCTCTATTTCATTCTTCGGTGCCATAACACCACGTCCCGTTCGCGCGAGGAGAACGACCGCTCACGGCTCGCATAGGATACGCTTTAGCGCTCTTATACCCCTAGGGTTTACCCTCCGTCTATCCATTGTCGATAGTCGTATTGGGCCCATGGCGCCCCTCGGCGGCGCCCAGCGCCCAAACGGCAAGTCCGTGCCTGCCGCCGCGAGGCCGCCTACGCCCTATAGAACACGTTATCGGCAAAGAAATCGGCCGGGGGCTCCATGCACGCGATCTCGCCGTCGAACATCATGGCGATGTCGTCGGCGACCTGCTCCGCGAAATCTAGGTCATGCGTGGCCATGACGACGGTGCCGCCCGCTTGCGCATGGTCGCGAAGGGCGTGAGCGATGATGCGGCGGCTGGCCAGGTCCAGGCCCTTGGTGGGCTCATCGAGCAGTAGCAGCTCGGGACCGATCAACAGCAGTTTTGTCAACGCAAGCAGCTGGCGCTGGCCACCCGAAAGGTCGTACGGATGACGCACCTCCAAGCCCGCCAGCCCCAGGCGCGCCGCCTGCTCCTGCGCTGTGGCCTCGTCGTATCCGCAGGTCGAAGCCCATTCCATCAGCTCGTCGCGCACCGTCTCGGCAACCAGCAACGCCTTGGGGTTTTGCGGCAGTAGCGCCGCCGAAGCCGCCCCACGCACCATGCGGCCGCGCTGCAGCTTAGCCGTCTTGGCCAACACCGAGAGCATCGTCGACTTGCCGCAACCGTTTCCGCCCACAATCGCGTGTACCGCGCCGGCCGAAAACGTCACGTCGAG
>CAKUEZ010000082.1 GCA_934646965.1 uncultured Collinsella sp.
TGATGGGCGAGGTGCTGGCCGCGACCGTCAAGCAGATGATGCCGACGGTCATTACCATGCTTTCGGTGCTGGGTTGCGCCAAGGTGATGGGCTATGCCGGCATGATTTCGTCGATCAGCGCGTTTTGCATTGCGGTCGCCGGCGGTCTGTACCCGATTTTGGCTCCGTGGATTGGTGCGGTCGGTGCGTTTGTGACCGGCTCGGGCACGTCCTCGGGCATGCTGTTTGGTCCCATCCAGAGCCAGGCTGCCACCGCGCTGGGCGTGAGCGACTACTGGATGGTTGCGTTGAATGCGCTTGGCGTCGCCGCCGGCAAGATGATCTCGCCGCAGACGCTCGCGATTGGCCTGGCTGCTGTCCACGTGCGCGGTAAGGACGCCGAACTCCTGGGCGCGGTGCTGCCCTACGCTGCCGGCATGCTGGTCCTGATGAGCGCCATAGCCATGCTCGGCCAAGGACTGCCGCTATAACTAGTCATTGGGACGTTCTTAAACGACTAGTTACTGGGGACAGTCTTCGGATTGCTTGCCGCTGGAGGCTGTTTTGCGCCGCCGTGCAGGGTGTCTATAAAGAGTCGTGGCCAAAAATCGTCAAATATGAGTACTGATACCTTTTCAGCAGCAGCAATTTTGGCCATTTTTAAGACTATCTGACGTATCTATCGAGTGGATATGCTGTTGTATCTCCCCAAATGTTCAATAAAAGAAGCCCTTGATGTGAATAAATTCCATCAAGGGCTTCTTTTATAAAGAAAATAAATGTATCCGCAACGGTAACAGTACTCATATTTGCCATTTTTTGGCCACAGCCCTTCAGAGAATCTACGAAAACGGTCCTGTGCCGGCATCCGGGGACGGTCCTTGGTTGTTGCCTGTTCAAGAATGTCCCCAACGACTAGTCGTTTAAAAACGTCCTCATGACTAGGCCGCTTGCCTGCGATTTTTGACCGTTGGGCGGGCGCTTCGCCGTTGCCGCAAAAACGTTTTTGCATATCGGGTACAACGGGCTTTACGTGAGTAAAGTGCGCGCCGCGTCCACGTGTCGCGCTTTTAAAGGAGGCCCCATGCCTGGTGTTACCCCTGCAGAAGTTTTGTCCAACTTTGGTCTTACACTGGTCGAAGATCCCGCCGAGAATCAGCCCCGTCTGCTGGTCGATCTACCCGCCGCGGAGCTCGTCGAGCACGCCATCCGCCGCGAAGAAGGCCGCATGGCATCCAACGGCGCGCTAGTGATCGAGACGGGGGAGCGCACCGGCCGTTCGCCCAACGACCGCTTTATCGTCGACACGCCCGACGTGCACGACAAGATCGCCTGGGGCGCCGTCAACCGACCGCTTTCGATCGAGAGCTACGAGACCATCAAGGCCGGTATCGTCAACTACCTCAACGAGCGCGATGTGTTCGTCACCCGCGGCATGGCCGGCGCCGACCGCAACCACACGCGTCGACTGCTCGTTGCCTGCGAGCGTGCCAGCCAGGCACTCTTTATTAAGCAGATGCTCGCCCGCCCGCTCGCCCGCGAAATCGCGCGCACCGGTGAGCCGGACTTTTGCGTGCTCGCCGCTCCCGGCTACCAGTGCGACCCTGCCATCAAGGGCCTCAACTCCAGCGCCGCCGTGGTCATCAACTTCCAGGAACGCGTGATTCTGGTCGCCGGCACCGGCTACTCCGGTGAGATCAAAAAGTCGATCTTCAGCGTCATGAACTACCTGCTGCCCGTCGAGGACGACGTGCTGCCCATGCACTGCTCGGCCAGCATGGATCCCGTCACGCACGAGACCGCCGTGTTCTTTGGCCTGTCCGGCACCGGCAAGACTACGCTTTCGGCCAACCCCACGCGCCTGCTGATCGGCGACGACGAACACGGTTGGTCCGACATGGGCATCTTCAACATCGAGGGCGGCTGCTACGCCAAGTGTGAGGGCCTGGACGCGTTCCACGAGCCCGAGATCTTCAACGCCGTCCGCTTTGGCGCCATCTGCGAAAACGTGGTGCTCGACGAGAGCCGCAAGCCCAACTACGACGACGTCTCGGTCACGCACAACACGCGCGTGGCCTACCCTGTGGAGCACATTCCCAACGCGTGGACCAAGGGCATGGGCACCACCCCAAGCGTCGTGCTCTTCCTGACCTGCGACGCCTTTGGCGTGCTGCCGCCCATCTCGCGCCTGACGGCCGACGCCGCCATGTATCACTTTGTGACGGGCTTTACGGCTAAGATTCCCGGCACCGAGGTCGGCGTCACCGAGCCCACGCCCACGTTCTCTTCGCTGTTTGGCGAGCCGTTTATGCCGCTCGACCCCATGGTCTACGCTAAGATGCTCGGCGAGCGCATCGCCGACGGTCGCACCCGCGTCTATCTGGTCAACACCGGCTGGATCGGCGGCGGCTACGGCGTTGGCCATCGCATTGAGCTGGCCTACACGCGCGCCCTGGTCGCGCGCGCCCTCGACGGCACCATCGAGGACAGCGAGTTCGTCCACGACGATATCTTTAACGTCGACATTCCCACGACGTGCCACGGTGTGCCCGACGGCATCCTGGTGCCGCGCCAGTACTGGCAGAGCACCGCTCGCTACGACGAGGCCGCGCACAACCTGGCCGTCATGTTCGAGGAGAACTTCGAGAAGAAGTACTCGCACCTGCCCGAGTCCGTCAAGGCCGCCGGTCCGCACGCTCAGGTGCACGCCGACGCCCGTCATCGCGGCCGCGGCCTGCTGGGACTCCGCCTGTAAACCACCACAAAGGGGACAGGCGCCTTTGTGGTGGTTTTACTCGCGCGGATGACTCGGGTTACAATACGCCTGACATATTGCCCCCTTCTCCGGATGGGGGCAGCGTAAGCGCTCTTGTGGCGGCACCGTAGGACTTTGAAGGTGGCCGTCGTAAGGGCGCTTTTTGTTTAGGCGCCCTCGCTCGGGCGCGCACGATGAAGGGAGAGCGCATGAAGAGCTTTATTGCCGAGGATTCGTTTTGGGAGCTATTTCCGCAGGCGGCTGTCGGTGTTGTGGTCGTAAAAGGCATGAAGCCCGCGGCTCAGATTCCTCAAGAGGACGTTGATGCGATTGCCGCGTTGCTCGACCGCGCCAATATCGATGCGGAGCGTCACCTGACGAGTGATACCATCAGCGAGAATGCGCCGGTTAAGGCATGGCGCGAGGCATATCGCCTATTCAAGACCAAGAAGGGCGCGCGTTGCTCAATTGAGAACCTGCTCAAGCGCGTGCTCAAGGGCAAACCGGTGGGCCACATTACGCCCGCGGTGGACATCTACAACACGGTGTCGCTGACCTACGCGCTGCCCGTCGGCGGTGAGGATCTGCATGCTATTGAGGGCAATCTGCGCCTGACGGTGACCGACGGCGCCGACGCGTTCCTGCCGCTTGGCGAGGAGACAGATGACCCGACGCTTCCCGGCGAGCTCGCCTACATCGATGATGCGGGCGCCGTATGCCGCTGCTGGAACTGGCGCGACGGCGTTCGAACGGCGTTGTCCGACGATTCGGCGGACGCCTTCTTGGCGATCGAGTGCGTGGAGCCCGAGCGGATGGGGGATTGCCAGGCTGCGATCGATCGCTTAGCCGAGCTGCTCGAGCGCTATCTGGGAGCGACGGTTGTCGTTAAGACGCTTGTGACCCGCGACAATCCTTGCGTGGGGCTGTAGCGAAGTCAGCGGATCAAACTCGATGGTCAAAACCACCACAAAGATGCAGTTCACTGTCTCCTTTGTGGTGGTTTTTATGTTGATGGGTTAACAAATGGGATATTTGGGTATGGGTGTTGCCTTGTGCGGCTAAGATGTTTACCCGTTAGCATCATGCAAGCGAAAGGCGGTCGTCTCCCATGCAGCAGAACGACGAGACACGTTTCGAGGACTTTGTCGGACTGATCAGCGGCCTCTACAAGGAGATCCAACGCATCAAGACGTCCGAGGGCGCAAGGCTGGGCCTTAAGGGCTCCGATGTCATGTGCCTGTACTATCTGGAGCGCAGCAAGGACGGCCTGACCGGTGCCGACCTTGCCCGCATGGCCGGCGTGACCCGTGCAGCCGTCTCGCGCACGCTGGCTCACCTGGAGGAGGGTGGCTACGTCGAGGTCGACGACTCGGGCGATGCCGCCGTCAAGTACCGTGCCCCGGTGCGCTTGACCGCCCTCGGCGGCGAGAGCATGAGCGAGGCCGATCGCATCATTCGCGAGGTGCTCGACACCACCGGTAAAGCCATGGGCGTGGAGCAGCGTGAGCAGATGTATGCGTCGCTGCGCACGATTCTCAACACCCTGCGTGAGATCTAGGGCCGCGCTGGCGCTAGCTTTCAGCTAACAACTGCATCGTCCCGTTTGAGCGCGTACGCCGTGCCGAGACATTGTTGTCAAAATTCCCTGCGCGAGACCTGCGCAAGAAAGGATTCGCTATGTCCGTCCGCATTATTACCGATTCCGCCAGCGATATGTCGCCGGCGGAGCACCCGGCGCTGTCCGTCTTGCCGCTGTCCGTTACCTTTGGCACCGATGTGTATATGGATGGCGTCGACATCGATCACCAGCGCTTTTACGAGATGCTCGTGGAGCGCGACGAGCTGCCCAAGACCGGTCAGGTCAACCCGTACGCCTTTTCGCAGGCGATTGCCGAAGCACGTGAGGCCGGCGACGAGGCGGTGATTATTACCGTGGGTGCCAAACTTTCGGGGACCAATCAGAGCGCGCGCACGGCCCTTGCCGAGATGCCGGGTGGCGACGTGTTCGTCGTGGACAGCAACAATGTGACCCTGGGCGAGCGCGTGCTGGTCGAGTATGCGCTGCGCCTGGTGGACGAGGGCCGCAGCGCCGCGCAGATCGCGGCTTCCGTCGAGGCCGTCCGTGACCGCGTGGTGGTTATTGGTCTGCTCGAGACGCTGGAGTACCTGGTGCGCGGCGGTCGCCTGTCTGCTGCTGCCGGCGCCGTGGGCACGCTGCTCAACGTAAAGCCCGTTGTGGCTGCCGAGGACGGTCTGATCGTGCAGCTGGGCAAGGCGCGCGGTTCCAAGAACGGACGTAACCTGCTCAACCAGAAGGTCGAAAAGGCAGGCGGCATCGACTTTTCCATGCCGCTGGCGCTCGGCTATACGGGCCTTTCGGATGCGGTGCTCAAGAAGTATATCGAGGACAGCGCGGCACTGTGGGCTGGCCACACCGAGGGCGAACTGCCCGTCCACACCATCGGTGCCACCATCGGCACCCACGTGGGCCCCGGCGCCGTAGCCGTAGCCTTCTTCCAGCCCGCCAACTAGCTCGCCTGGTAAAACCACCACAAAGGGGACAGGCACCTTTGTGGTGGTTTATGCTTTTCCGCGAGGAAAGGAGCGCGAAATGGCGTCTGAGGGCTTTTTTGAGCAGGTATACGAGGTGGTCGAGCAGATTCCCGAAGGGATGGTCGCCACCTACGGCCAGGTGGCGCTGCTCGCCGGTCGTCCGCGCAGCGCGCGCTACGTGGGCTATGCGCTGCACAGCAATCCGCGTCCTGGTCAGATTCCCTGCCATCGCGTGGTGTTTGCCGATGGTCGTATTTGCGAGGGCTTTGCGTTTGGCGGCCCCGATGCTCAACGTGAGCTTTTGCTGGGGGAGGGCGTGACGTTTACCGACCCCATGCATGTCGACCTTGCTGTCTGCCGCTGGCCGGCGGGGCTCTAGCGGCCGGATCGTCAAAACCACCACAAAGGTGCCTGTCCCCTTTGTGGTGGTTTTGACAGGTTTACCGGGGCTAACTTATGGAGACAATGTGGCGGCGCACTTTCCTAGCCAAAAGTAAACCACGGTGAACTATATTGTTTTCAGCAACGGAGCAGGTCATAGGCGATGAAAAAACCTGCCCTGTTGAGTTTGATTCGCATTCCTCCCCTCTGTGCGATTCAACGGTGTACTTCGGGAACAGGCCCGCTGGCAACTAACTGCCAGCGGGCCTGTTCCTGTTTCGGGGAGAAATCTCATCTCACCGTTTATGTTGTGCGAAAGTGCTTTGCCTAGTACACCATGCCCATGGCGTCCTGAACCTCGGCCAGGGTCTGCTCGGCGATCTCGTTGGCGCGACGATTGCCCTCGTGCAGCACGTCCTTCACGTAGTCGAGGTCGTTCTCGTAGCGCTGGCGACGCTCGCGGATCGGGGCGAAGTACTCGTTGACGGCCTCGGTCACGTACTTCTTGAGCTGGCCGGAGCCGCCCATGCCGATCTCCTCGGCAATCTCGACCTCGGAGCGGCCGGTGCAAATGGCGGCCGTCGAAAGCAGGCCGGACACGCCGGGACGGTTCTCGGGATCAAACGTGATCATGCGTTCGGAGTCTGTCTGGCTCTTCTTGATGCGCTTGGCCGTCTCCTCGGCGGTCATCGAAATGTTGATGGCATTGCCGTAGCTCTTGCTCATCTTGCGACCGTCCAGGCCGGGCAGCAGCGGGGTCTCGGACAGCAGTGCGTCGACCTCGGGGAACACCTTGCCGTAGCGGTTGTTAAAACGGCGGGCGATGGTGCGGGTGAGCTCGATGTGCGGCAGCTGGTCGCGACCGACGGGCACGACGTTACCCTTGCAGAACAGGATGTCGCAGGCCTGATGCACCGGGTAGGTGAGCAGAAGGCCGGTGAGCTCGTGGCCCGAGGCCTCCATCTCGGCTTTGACCGTGGGGTTGCGCGCCAGCTCGGCCTCGGACACCAGCGACAGGAACGGCAGCATGAGCTGGTTGGCGGCGGGCACGGCAGAGTGCGCGTAGATCATGGTCTTGTCCGGGTCGATGCCGCAGGCGAGGTAGTCCATGACCATGTTGTACACGTTGTCCTGGATGTGCTCGGTGGTGTCGCGGTCGGTGATGACCTGGTAGTCGGCGATGAGCACGTTGGTCTTGGCGCCCATGTTCTGCAGCTCAACGCGGCCTTTGAGGGTTCCGAAGTAGTGGCCCAGGTGCAGACGGCCGGTGGGGCGGTCGCCGGTGAGCATGGTGAACTTCTCGGGCGTCTTGGCCAGGCCCTCGCGAATGGCGTTGCTCTTTTGCAGCGCGACTTCGTAGCTGTTCTCGTTTGGCATGATTGCTCCTAACGTATGCGAATTGGTCAAGATGATAACGCGTTTAATGAAAGGGGTGGGGCGTAAGAGGGTGAGGGACTGGTAAGGCGAGGCCCATGCGGCGTTTGTGGTGCGGTTGCGAGCGGCCAGCGGCAACGGGTCACATCCTCGGCAGCAAACACTAGCGCCTGTGGTGGCGCTCCTCCTTGCGTTCCTCGGCTGCCTGCTCCTCCTGCTTAAAGGCGGGGTCGTCGGGGGTCACAAGCTCGTCCTCGTGCGTGCGCTTGTTGTAGTGGTGGCGCAGCACGGGCTCAAACAGGTGCAGATGCTTGGCGAAGGCCGCCGAGCCAATGGCGAGCACGGTAAAGATGAGCACGCGCATGGGAACCTCGACCTGGTTGATAGCAGCGGCGCCGGCCGAAAGCATGATGCACCAGGCGTAGATAAGCAGTACAGCCTGCCTTTGGTTGTAGCCCTCTTGGATCAGACGGTGGTGGATGTGACCCTTGTCGGCCTGTCCGATGCTGATGTGGGCGCGCTTGCGGCGCACGATGGCGCTAAACGTATCGATGATGGGCACGCCGGCGACGATAAGCGGGATGATGAGCGAGGTGAGCGCGGCGGTGCGGCTCACGTTGAGCAGCGAGATGGAGCCCAGCGCAAAGCCCAGCAGCAGCGACCCCGAGTCGCCCAGGAAGATGCTCGCGGGGTTGAAGTTGTAGCGCAGAAAAGCCAGGCAAGAGCCAAAGAGCGCGATGGAGAGCGCAGCGGCGTCGATGCGGCCCGAAAGCATGGCCATCGTGAACATGGTGAACGATGCAATGCCGCAGATGCCCGTGGCCAGGCCGTCGAGGCCGTCGATGAGGTTGATGATATTGGTGAACGCCACCAGGTAGATCACGGTGATGGGGTAGGCGAGCCAGCCGAGCATGATCTCGCCGGGGGCAAACGGGTTGACGATGACGCCGATGCGCAGGCCGCCGATGCAGGCAATGAGCGCGGCAAGCACCTGGCCGGCCAGTTTTTGCTTGGGCTTGAGCTGGAAGACGTCGTCGATCGCGCCGGTCGCAAAGATTACGGCAAAGGAGAGTGCCAGCATGGGGTAGCTGATGTGCAGGCGCGGATGCGGCACCAAAACGGGCGGCCAGCCCAGGTACCAGGTACCCAGAATCTGCACGATGCAGGCCACGATGAGGCCCAAAAAGATTGACGTGCCGCCCATGCGCGGAATGGGCTTGGTGTTGATGCGGCGCTTAGAAGGGTAGTCGACGGCGTCGAGCTTAATCGCCAGACGCTTGACCAGGGGCACCGTGAGGAGGGTCGTGATAAAGGCCGCGGCCGCCACGCATAAGTACGGTATGAAGCTCGTGGATGAAGCCATGAATCGAAAAACCGCCAAGCGTCGAAGGAAAAGGTCAAAGGGTGCTACGCGGCAAAGGCATAGCTGACCCATGATACTCGACCGAGGGGGGGCGGGGGTTTGCGCCGTGCGATTATCACGGGCTTACCAGATATTAGGCAGCTGAGTCCAATCAAAGAACGACGATATTGAGTTGCAGCGGTGATTTTCGGCAAAAGAAAACCACCCCCCACGTTACGAAAATGAACCCACCTAAAACAGGTGGGTGCCCTCATCGACTGTTCCAGCGTCCTTAACAACGAAGGATACCTGTACTAAGTACGACTGTGTGGGCTCCCTAAATAAACGCGACGGTTCACCCAGTTGCTCCGCGGGGGGCGGAATACCTACATCATAAAGCGGCACTTTGTCGATTCCAGTCTTGACATTACAAAAATCGTGTCGGACGATTACGGCGCCTTGGGCTTG
>CAKUEZ010000083.1 GCA_934646965.1 uncultured Collinsella sp.
GCGCCTTTAGACGCGAGCCCGGGGCCCGTGGGTTATACCCTAAGAGCAAACCACCCTTTTTAAGGGTGGTTCTGATTGCGGAACTCGCGACCGATGTTGCCCTATACGCCCGCCCAGGTCCTTAGGTAACGTTGCTTGCGAACATTGCTTCGCCGCTCGCTTTTTGGTCTGGAAAACCGGGTGGGCTGATTATTTAGACATGGCAAGGGGCTCCCTCGTCGAAGAACGGGGGAGCCCCTTGTTGCGTTTTGGGTTGTTGCTGTGACTTACAGGTGGCTGATGATCAGCTCCATCTTGCCCTCGAGCTCAATCTTGTCCACGGTGCTCGGTGCTAGCAGGTGGCTGCCCTTGTGGACGGAGTCGCCGCAGACGGTGCCTTCGCCGTCGATGACCGACAGGCACATGAAGGGCCAGCGCTGTTCCAGGGTCTTGCTGCCGTCGACGCGCACGCGATCGACGGTGTAGCAGGGGTTGGACTCGAGCTCGGTTACGCCATCGACCTCGGGTGCGGTCACGGTGCCGTCGGTCGGGGCCTGCGCGTTAAAGTTGATGCAGTCCAGGCTCTGCTCGATGTGCAGCGGGCGCAGCTTGCCGTCGGTGCCGGGGCGGTCGTAGTCGTACAGGCGATACGTCACGTCGCTCGACTGCTGCGTCTCCAGAATCAGCGTGCCGGTCTTGATGGCATGTACGGTGCCGGAATCGATCTGGAAAAAGTCGCCCTTGTGAATCGGCAGTACGTTGAGCATGTCGTTCCAGCGGCCCTCCTCGATCATCTGCGCGGCCTCGGCGCGGTCATGCGCGCGCTGGCCGACGATGATCGTTGCGCCAGGCTCGCAGTCCAGCACGTACCAGCACTCAGTTTTGCCCAGGCTGCCGTTCTCGTGCTCGGCGGCGTACTCGTCGTTGGGGTGAATCTGGATCGAAAGGTCGTCCTTGGCGTCCAGAATCTTAATGAGCAGCGGGAACTCCTTGCCCTCGCAGTTGCCAAAGAGCTCGCGGTGCTCTGCCCACAGCCACGACAGCGTGTGGCCGGCGTACGGTCCCTCAGCAATCTGGCAATCGCCGTTGGGGTGCGCCGAGATGGCCCAGCACTCACCGATGGGGCCCTCGGGAATGTCGTAGCCAAAGACGGTCTCTAGCTGGCGGCCGCCCCAAATCTTCTCGTGGAAGATCGGCGTGAGTTTAATCAAATCGGACATGTTCATACCCCTATCAGGTTGTGCGGGCGCCGCGCAAAACGGCTCAAAGCGGGCGCCCGCCGGACTACAAAACTAGGCCAACGTTACGTTGTGAAGCTCAAAACGGTCGCCAACGTTGCGCGAGATTGAATACTCAAACGCGGTGCCGCTATCTAAAAAGCCAATCTGGTTGAGCTCGAGCAGGGGAGAGCCGGGCTTGGTATCCAGGCGCTCAGCCTCTTCCTCGGTTGCCGCCACGGCACGAATGGTGCGGTGGAAGCTCGAGATCTTCAGCCCGCACTGCTCGCGGATGAAGCTATAGACCGATCCATACAGATCCTTCTTTTTAAGACCCGGAATCAACTCGAGTGGCATATAGGTGTACTCGATAACGATGGGCTGACCATCGACCTCGCGTACGCGCACGATGTGATAGGCAAAGTCGTCTTCGGCCATTCCCAGCTGGGTCGCAACCTCTGCCGGCGGATTGACGATCGAGAAATCGTAGACCACCGAGGTCACCTTCTCCCTGCGATGCTCGTACGAAAAGCCTTGGGCGCGGTCGTTCTTGCCTTGGAAAAACGCTTGGCCGGGAAGCCCCGCCGTGTCCTTGACGTAGGTGCCCGATCCACGCCGGCTGGTGATCAAGCCCTCCTCGGTAATCTGCTCAATTGCTCGTTTGACGGTGATTTTGGAAACGCTATAGAGCTCGCAGAACTCGACGACGGTAGGCAGCTTGTCGCCTGGTTTCAGAGCGCCGTCCTCGATGCTTCGACGGATGTCTGCGGCTATCGCCTCGTATTTGGGAATCATGGAACCTCCTTTCCAGCTCGATTGGATATAAAAGAAAGTATAGCCAGCACCTAAGTATCCCTATTACGTTTTTAAAAGTTCGAGAAAGAGAATAGATAAAAACGCTTTGCTTTTAAATTAAAGCGCTTCTGGGCGACAACCATTCGAATATTGTCGTAATGAGTAGATTGATCGGTTCAGGGGCGGGGCCGAATCATGTTGCCGAACGGCGTACCGAATTTCACGTCTCGCGTTTCCCCAGATAAAACCTGCCAAAACAAACCTGTCCCTTTTTGGTAGGTTTTTGCCTTGGGAGCGGTACCATACAGGCAATGTTTAAACGAGAAAGGTGGGCTCCCATGGAACCTAAACAGTACTACATCGGCATCGACGTCGGCGGCACTTCAGTTAAGGAGGGCCTGTTCGACGAGGACGGTAACCTGCTGGCCAAGGCCAGTGTACCTACGCCTCCCATCGTTGACGCCGCGGGCTTTGCCGCGGTGACCGAGGCTATCGACCAGGTGGTCGCCAAGGCTCAGATTCCGCGTGCCTTTGTGGCGGGCATTGGTCTGGCCGTTCCGTGCCCCATCCCGGCATCGGGCGATGCCAAGGTCAAGGCCAACATTGCCATTAACCTGCCCGAGCTGAGAGTCGCCATTCAGGAGCACTGCCCCGACGCGGTCGTTAAGTACGAGAACGATGCCAACGCCGCTGCCATGGGCGAGGCCTGGCTCGGCTCTGCCAAGGGCGTGCAGAACGTGGTGATGGTTACGATCGGTACCGGCGTGGGCGGCGGCGTTATCGTCAACGGCGACGTGGTGTCGGGCGTTGTAGGTGCCGGCGGCGAGATTGGTCACATGTGCCTGAATCCCGATGAGGAGCGCACCTGCGGCTGCGGCGGTCATGGCCACCTGGAGCAGTATTCCAGCGCCACCGGTGTGGTGAGCAACTATCTGGCCGAGTGCAAGAAGGCAGGCGTCGAGCCCATCGAGCTCACCGGGCCTTCTGACTCCAAGGACGTGTTCCAGGCCTGCCGCGAGGGCGACAAGCTCGCGCTGGCTGCGGCCGATACCATGGCCGACTATCTCGGTCGCGCCCTGGCGCTCATCGCCAACGTGGTCGACCCCGAGATGTTCCTGATCGGCGGCGGCGCCTCCGCCTCGGCCGACGTCTACCTCGACAAGGTTCGCGAGCACTTTAAACGGTACGCGCTCTCCGCCTCGCGCGAGACGCCCATCGAGGTCGCCTCGCTCGGCAACGACGCCGGCATCATTGGCGCCGCCTACGTAGCCCTGCGCGCCGCCGGCAAATAACTGGTGCAAGGGGGTCAGATTACTTTGTACCAACATGGTGCAAAGGGGATAGACTTGGCCTCCACGGTTGCCCAAAATATGCCGCGGCCCTTCCGTCTGCGAAGGCTCGGCATCGGCGTGCTACCATAGCTACGTCCAAGTACACATATCAAGTGGAGGATATCCATGGCAAACGTTCTTGTCTTTGGTCACCAGAACCCCGATAACGACGCCGTCATGAGCGCCGTCGTCCTGTCTCAGCTGCTCAACCAGGTTGAGTATGCCGGCAACACCTACGAGGCCTGCGCCCTTGGCCAGCTTCCGGCTGAGTCCGCCAAGCTGCTCGCCGACGCCGGCATCGCCGAGCCCCGCGTGATCGAGTCCGTCGAGGCCGGTCAGCTCGTCGTCCTCACCGACCACAATGAGTCCGCCCAGTCCGTCGCCGGCCTTAAGGACGCCACGGTCTTTGGCGTCGTCGACCATCACCGCATCGGCGACTTCGAGACCGCCGGCCCGCTGCACTACATCTGCCTGCCCTGGGGCTCCAGCTGCGCCATCGTCACCAAGCTCGCCGGCGTGCTCGGCGTTGAGCTTTCCGACGTCCAGGCCAAGCTGCTGCTTTCGGCCATGATGACCGACACGCTCATGCTCAAGAGCCCCACCACCACCGATGTCGACCGCGCCGTCGCCGCCAAGCTCGGCGAGCAGGTGGGCGTCGACCCGGTCAAGTTTGGCATGGAGGTCTTCCTCACCCGTCCGTCCGGCTCCTTCACCGCCGCCGAGATGGTCGGCAACGACATCAAGATGTTCGAGCCTGCCGGCAAGAAGCTGCTCATCGGTCAGTACGAGACCGTCGACAAGACTCGTGCGCTCGGCATGATCGACGAGATCCGCGAGGCCATGCGCGCCTATGCCGCCGAGAAGGGTGCCGACGGCATCGTCTTGTGCATCACCGACATTATGGAGGAGGGCTCGCAGGTCCTGCTCGAGGGCGAGACCGAGGCCGCTCAGAAGGGCCTGGGCATTGCCGACGAGCACGACGGCGTTTGGATGCCGGGTGTTCTCTCCCGTAAGAAGCAGGTCGCTGCCCCCATCATGGCCGCCTGCTAGGTTCTTTTGACCTAACACCGACGACCGGATCGCGGACGCCCCGCGCTCCGGTCGTTTTTTGTGCACGGGACCGTGTTGCCTATTGGGCAGGCGCGTCCGTGCCGTTGAGCAAATAATGTTCAACCTGTGGTTCCGCTTTTCGGCCACGCCTGCGTACTTGTCGTGCAGGGTAGGCTAGATGCAAGCGTAATACGTTAGAGCGCGGCGCCGCCACTTGGGCGGGCCGTGCTTTTTTAAGACGGGAGCCTTCCCGTGAAAGGAGCCGCCCATGGCAGCACCCGAGCAGCTGTTCAACGTCCGTGAGCGCAAGCGCTTTGAGCGCCACGACATCTGGGAGCGCATCGCCGAGAACGGCACGATTTCCGCCGCCGTCATGGTCTTCGCCGCCATCGCCGCCGTTATCTGCGCCAACACCGATGCCTACGAGGCCATTCATCACTTTTTGGAGACCCCGCTGTATGTGGGCCTGGGACATTTGACGGCCGGTCTCACCGTTGAGCTTTTCGTCAACGACTTCCTCATGGCGATCTTCTTTTTGCTGGTGGGCATCGAGCTTAAGTACGAGATGACGGTCGGTGAACTCAAGAACCCGCGCCAGGCCATGCTTCCCATGCTGGCAGCCGTGGGCGGCGTCGTCGTTCCTGCGTGCATCTACCTCATCTTTAACCATGCCGGCGCCCGCAACGGTTGGGCCATCCCCATGGCAACCGATATTGCCTTCGCGCTGGGCGTGCTATCGCTTTTGGGCAACCGCGTGCCCAACGGCGTGCGCGTGTTCTTCTCGACGCTCGCCATCGCCGACGACCTCATCTCCATCGCCGCCATCGCCATCTTCTACGGTCAGAGCCCCAATCCGTTTTGGTTGGGCGCCGCCGCGCTTGTGACCTGCGCGCTCGTGTGGCTCAACAAGACGCAGCACTACCGCCTCGCCCCGTACTCGGTGCTGGGCCTGCTGCTGTGGTTCTGCATGTTCAAGAGCGGCGTGCATGCCACGCTCGCCGGCGTCATCCTGGCCTTTACCATCCCGGCCAAGTGTGGCGTCAAGCTCGATAGCCTGACCGATTGGCTGGGCGAGTGCCTGCCGCTGCTCGATGACCGCTACGACGACGAGGCACACATCCTGGGTCAGCACGACTTTACCGTCTCGACTACCAAAGTTGAGCGCGTCATGCACCGCGTGACCCCGCCGCTCATCCGCATGGAGCGTCTGATCTCCACACCGGTCAACTTTGTGATCTTGCCGATCTTTGCGTTCGTGAACGCGCAGGTTCGCCTAGTGGGCGTGGACATGAGCACGCTGCTGACCGATCCGGTGACGCTCGGTGTGTACTTTGGCATGCTGCTGGGCAAGCCGATCGGTATCTTTGGCATGACATTCGCGCTGGTCAAGCTCAAGGCCTGCGAGCTCCCGCGCAATGTCAACTGGCACATGATTGCCGGCGTGGGCATTCTGGGCGGTATCGGCTTTACCATGTCGATTCTCATCAGCGGTCTCGCCTTCCCGACGGCACAGTTCGAGGTTCTGGCTGCCAAGGCCGCCATCCTTGCCGGTTCAGTCACCGCTGCCGTGCTCGGCATGATCTACATGAGCGTGGTCTGCAAACACCCCGCGCCCAAAGACGAGTAAGAGCGCGAAAACCGGCTCCAGAACCGGTTTAGGCGCGTTCAAAATGCGGATTCGGGCGGTGTTTGCCGCCTGCCAGACACCCCAGTGGTCAAAAAACGCCGTTTGTGAGTACTGTCACAAACGGCGTTTCATTTTAGGTGTGGAAAATAATGAACAAAGAAATATATTCTGTACATTAACGAGTCGACTCCGGATTGAAAAAAAGTCGAGGAGTTCGTTCGGAACAGGCCTTGTGGAGTTAAATAAGCAGATTTTGATTCAAAATCGCTGCCACTAAAAAGGTAACAGTACTCATTTTTGCCCTTTTTTGCCCACAGCCCCTTTTGTTGCGCGGTTTTACCAAACCGCGCAACTGTTCGACGCTGCAAACGACCCTAAGCGGCAATCTGACGTTCAATTTCAAGGGCGCGACCAGAAGGTCAGCGCCCTTTCATTTCACGTCACCTTGCTCGCTTAGGGTCGTTTTCGCTGACGCTGCCAAAACATCGGCGTTAACCTAGTCGTTTAGGAACGTCCCTAATGACTAGGGCTATTCCACGGTGCCGTAGACGGCGCCCCAGCCGTGGGCGGCCAAGGCGGAGTTGAGCTGGTCGCAAAGGGACTGACGGTCGTAGTAGCCGGGCGGCAGCAGGTTGACGATCTCCATGAGGTCGGGCGCCAGATCCAAGATCTCGGCCTGCACAATCAGGTCCAGGCGGTCGATGGCGTGGCGGTCGTAAAACAGTCCGTCGACCAGGCGCTGCAGGTCGCCGAATTCCTCGGCCTGGAACGATCCATATTCCATAGTGCCTCCTTGGGCGAGCCGCGCGGCCCCATGGGCGCACGCGGTGATGTCGTAATTCATTGCGATGGGCTTAATCTATCACGGCTTCATAACGTTGCGACGGTGGCGGTCTATACTTAGAAGAATTGCAACGTACCGCTTCGTGAAAGGTCGCACCCATGCAGACGATCTACCAGAAGATGGAAACCACCGAACTCGATGCCGCCATCAAGGCGCTCAAGGCCGAGGTCGCCGAGGTCAAGGCCAAGGGCTTGGCGCTCGACATGGCTCGCGGCAAGCCGTCGCCCGCCCAGGTGGACATCTCACGCCCCATGCTCGATATCCTCAATGCCGACGCCGACCTGCACGACGGCAACGTCGACTGCTCCAACTACGGTTGCTTTGAGGGCATTCCCTCGGCGCGCAAGCTGGCAGGGGAGTTCTTGGGCTGCCCCGCCGAGCAGACGCTCGTGCTGGGTTCGTCGAGCCTTTTGATCGAGCACGATATCGCCGGTATGTTTTGGCGTTGCGGTTCGTGCGGCAGCGAGCCCTGGGACACCTACGAGGCCGCGCACGACGGCAAGAAGGTCAAGTTCCTGTGCCCCGTCCCCGGCTACGACCGCCACTTTGGCATCACCGCCGACCTGGGCATCGAGAACATCCCTGTCGCGATGACCGAGAATGGTCCCGACATGGATGAGATCGAGCGTCTCGTTGCCGCCGACGATTCCATCAAGGGTATCTGGTGCGTGCCCAAGTATTCCAACCCCACGGGCATCACCTTTAGCGAGGACACCGTGCGCCGCCTGGTCGAGATGCCCACGGCTGCGCCCGATTTCCGCATCTTCTGGGACAACGCCTACTGCGTGCACGACCTGTACGATGAGACCGACGAGCTCGCCAACATCTTCGACCTCGCCCGCGCGGCAGGCACCGAGGACCGCGTGGTGGCCTTTGCCTCGACGTCCAAGATCACCTTCCCGGGCGCCGGCATCGGCTTTATCGGCGCGAGCCCCGCAGTAATTGCCGAGTTCTCCAAACGCCTGAAGGCCGGCCTCATCAGCGCCGACAAGCTCAATCAGCTGCGTCACGTGCGTTTCCTTCCCACCATCGAGGCGGTCAAGGAGCACATGAAAAAGCACGCCGAGTTCCTGCGCCCGCGCTTTGAGGCCGTCGAGCGCAAGCTTACCGAGGGCCTGGGCGACACGGGCTGCGCCACTTGGACGCATCCTCGCGGCGGCTACTTTGTGAGCTTCGATGGTCCCGAGGGCTCGGCTCAAAAGGTCGCCGCGCTCTGCGCCAACCTGGGCGTTAAGCTCACGCCGGCTGGTGCCACCTGGCCTTACGGCAAGGACCCGCGTGACACCAACATCCGCATCGCCCCGAGCTACCCTACGGTCGAGGATCTGGAGGCCGCGCTCGACGTGCTGGTGTTGGCCGTTAAGCTCGTTGCCGCCGAGCAGGCACGCGCCGAGCGCGCCTAACGCGCGGCTTCCCGTACTATCCGCACTTTCGATACGTAAAGGAGCGCATACATGGATTTGGGTATTTCCACCAATCCCACGCCGGAGCTTTACACCATCAAGGTGACCGGCGAGATTGACATCTCCAACGCCGACAGCCTGCGCAACGCCATCGACCTGGCGCTCGAGCAGCCCACCGAGGCCGTCGAGCTCGATTTTGCCCAGGTGAGCTACATCGATTCGACGGGCATTGGCGTGCTCGTGGGCGCCGCACACCACGCGGTCGATCACGGCAAGCGTTTTAGCTGCGTCAACGTGCAGCCCCCGGTGATGCGCGTGGTCCAGCTGCTGGGCGTCGATCAGGAGATCTCGATCACCGCTGCATAGCTTTCGCCCCAAAAGGGCAGTGCCGTTTGGCATATGTTTGTGATGCGCTCGGACGTTTTGGCGTCCGGGCGCTATACTTGACCGAATGAATAGACG
>CAKUEZ010000084.1 GCA_934646965.1 uncultured Collinsella sp.
CGTTCCCAGGTCGATCGCCGCCACCTTATATCGTTTGCAATTCGTCATTGCGGGCTCCCCTCCGGGCGCTACTCGCCTACTCGCCGCTGGACGCGACCGTCTGGCCCTCAACGCCGTTAAATCCAAACAGCATGTCGAGCGTCTGGATGTACCACGGTGCGTCCTTGCCGACTTCTTCTATTTCCTTGGCGACCTCGCTGGCCTTCTTGGCGTTCGACGACTTCTTGCTCGAAGACGAATCCGAATCGTCGTCCAGGCCCAGCACGTCAATCTTGGTCTCGCCGGGCATTACCAGACCAAGATCCTCGGACGCCGCGTCCTTGATGCCCTCCTCCGAGAGCAGCTTGTCGACGCTTTTTTGCAGCTCGTCGTTGTATTGCTCGCGAATCTCGACCTGCTTGGCCAAGATATCGCTCGAGCGCTTTGCCACGTACAGATCGCGCACAGGAAAATACAGGCTCACAAGCACCAAGGCCACAACGATACCGATGAACAGCCCCCGCTGGGGTCCGTGGGTAAAGTCGTAAATCGCCTTGACCACCGCGTTATCGTTGGCGTAATGCATAAAGTCCGAGCCCGAAAGACGGCTCGACGGCCTGCTCGACCTATCGTGCGTCTGAGCCGAGGAACGCGAGGCATGCGCCGTGTGCGACGAACGGTCCGGGCGATGCGCCGGCGTATTCATTTGAGCATTAGAACGCGAGGCACTTGCCGCACGATGCGCAGGACGGGCGGCACCGGCATAATCGGACCCGCCAAGCTGCACCGTATGCGCGCGGCGAGGCGACGGCTCACGCGAACCGGCGGAATAGTACCTGTTGTCGTAAATCTGATCCATGTGCGCCTTGTGCGGTTGAGGTTTGTTTGCGCTAAGTATTTTAGTTATAGCACGAGCGCGCGCAACGCCTTCGGCAGCCTTTGCTCGACATAAAAAAGGCGCTGAGCCACACAGCCCAGCGCCCAATGACGGCCAGCAAAAGTGCAGCGGAGCCGAGTCAACCCCGCCCCGCGAGCACTACTTGCCTTAGCGGATGTTGTAGAACGCGGCCTTGCCGGCGTAGCGCGCGCTGCCCTCGAGCTCGTCCTCGATACGGATGAGCTGGTTGTACTTGGCGATGCGGTCGCTGCGGCACGGGGCGCCCGACTTGATCTGGCCGGCGTTGACGCCCACGACCAGGTCGGCGATCGTGGAGTCCTCGGTCTCGCCGGAGCGGTGGCTCACGATGCAAGCGTAGCCGGCCTCCTTGGCGGTCTCGATGGCCTCGAGCGACTCGGTGAGCGTGCCGATCTGGTTGACCTTGACCAGGATCGCGTTGGCGGCGCCCAGCTCGATGCCCTTCTTGAGACGCTCGGTGTTGGTGACGAACAGGTCGTCGCCCACCAGCTGCACCTTGTTGCCAATGCGCTGGGTAAGCTCAACCCAGCCGTCCCAGTCCTCCTCGGCCATGCCGTCCTCGATGGAGATGATGGGATAGGTGTCGACGAGCTTCTCCCAGTAATCGACCATCTGGGCGCTCGTGTACTCAACGCCCTCGCCCTTGAGCTCGTACATGCCGGTCTCGGCGTTGTAGAACTCGGTCGAGGCGGGGTCCATGGCGTACATGAAGTCGACGCCGGGCTTAAAGCCGGCCTTCTCGACGGCCTTGGTGATGTACTCAAACGGCTCGGCATTGGTCTTGAGGTTGGGCGCGAAGCCGCCCTCGTCGCCCACGCCGCCGCCAAGACCGGCCTCGTGCAGCACGCCCTTGAGGGTGTGGTAAACCTCGGCGCACCAGCGCAGACCCTCGGCAAAGCTCGGGGCGCCCACCGGCATGATCATGAACTCCTGGAAGTCAACGTTATTGTCGGCATGCACGCCGCCGTTGAGGATGTTCATCATGGGCGTGGGCAGCAGGTGAGCGTTAACGCCGCCCAGGTACTGGTACAGCGACAGGCCAGCCGACTCGGCAGCGGCGCGGGCGACGGCCAGCGACACGCCCAGAATGGCGTTGGCACCGAGCTTGGTCTTGTTGGGGGTACCGTCTGCGGCGATCAGCGCGGCATCGACGGCGCGCTGATCGAAGGCATCGAGGCCCACGACGGCATCGGCGCACTCGTTGTTGACGTGTTCGACGGCCTGCGAGACACCCTTGCCCAGATAGCGGCCCTTGTCGCCGTCGCGCAGCTCGCATGCCTCAAAGGCGCCGGTCGAAGCGCCCGAAGGCACCATCGCGCGACCGAAGCTGCCGTCCTCGAGCACGACCTCGACCTCGACGGTGGGGTTGCCGCGGCTGTCGAGCACCTCGCGACCGTAGACGTCCAAAATATCGCTCATGTTGTCTCCCTCTCACTTGGAAACGGGTTGAATGCTTGGCGACGCGGCCTTGCGCCAACGTGGTGCTTTGGTTTGTAAGTTAGCCATGTCGCACTTTTTGCATTATGCCCTAAGTTAGCCGAGGGATACACTTGATTTTCGAAAAATTTAGCGGGGCGATGGTGCGCATCCGCCCCATCGTCCCCGCGTTCTTACTCCTCTGCCTTTGCGGCATCCCACAGGTCGTTGAGGCCGTGGGTCGAAAGCTCTGCCAGATCCACGTGAGCGTCGGCGGCCATCTGCTCCATCGCGGCCCAGCGGCGGCGGAACTTTGCCGTGCTGGCGCGCAGGGCGCTCTCGGCGTCGATCCCCTCCTTGCGCGCGACGTTAACCAGGGCAAAGAGCAGGTCGCCAAACTCCATCTCGCGCTCGGGCGAGCCGGGCTCCTCGGCCTCAAACTCGGCACGCTCCTCGGCGACCTCGTCCCACACGTCCTGGACCGTCTCCCACTCAAAGCCCACGGCCGCGGCCTTGCGCGACACCTTCTGCGCCTGCATCAGCGCCGGCAGGTGCGTGGGCACGCCATCGAGCAGGCCCTCGGGCGCGGCCTCGCCCGCTGCCACAGCCTTGTCCTTGGCGGCCTTCTCGGCGAGCTTAACCTCGTCCCAGATCTTGAGCACCTCGGCGGAATTATCGGCATCCGCATCGCCAAACACGTGAGGATGACGGCGAATGAGCTTGGCATCGATATCGCGTGCCACGTCGACCAGCGTAAACTCGCCGGCGTCGGCCGCAATCTGCGCATGCAGCACGACCTGCATAAGCACGTCGCCCAGCTCCTCGCGCAGATGCGCCGCGTCATCGGCCTCGATGCAATCGAGCGCCTCGTAGGCCTCCTCGATCATGTTCTTGCCAATGCTCTGATGCGTCTGTTCGCGATCCCACGGGCAGCCATCGGGCTGACGCAGACGCCAGATGGTCTGCACCAGATGCTGAAGCTCGGCTGACGCATCGACCAGCGTCGACAGGCCGCGCGAGCCCTCGACATTTTGCTGAGCCATGTGCTGCGCCATGGTTACTCCTCCTTCAGGATCACGTGGCGGAACGCGCCGCCCTCGTAGATGCCGTAGCTGTGCGTGCCGTCCTTGGGGATGCTCACGCTGCCGGGGTTGAAGAGCCACAGACCCGGGTGTGCCTCGCTTGCCTCGTTGACTTTGACGTGCGTGTGGCCGTAGACGAGCGCGGAGCCCTCGGGCAGCGCGGGCGCGTGGTCGACGCTGTTGTGCATGCCGGCGCCAAAGACGTGGCCGTGCGTCAGGAACAGCTCGCGGCCGGTCTCGTCGAACAGGGTCGCATAGTCGGCCATGACGGGGAAATCGAGGACCATCTGGTCGACCTCGGCGTCGCAGTTGCCGCGCACCGCGATGATGCGGTCGGCCAGGGCGTTGAGCAGCGGAATCACGCGCTTGGGGGCGTAGTCGCGCGGCAAGTCGTTGCGCGGGCCGTGATAGAGCAGGTCGCCCAGCAGCACGATGCGGTCGGGGTTCTCGCGCTCGATGGCGGCGACCAGGCGCTCGGTCCAGTATGCCGAGCCGTGAATGTCGGAAGCGATGAGGTATTTCATTGGAGTCCTTTCAGGTGGAGCTGGTTGGATTGGTGAGGCGCGGTGCCGGCGGCGTCACTCAAACCGCAACGCCGCGGCTTGCGCCGCCTGCATCACGCGTTGGAGCGGCACGCCGTGCTCGTGGGCGAGACGGGCGCAGTCCTCGTACTCGGGCGCCGCACGCTCGCTGCCGTCGGGCAGGGTGGCCACCTTTACAACCACCTCGCCCCAGGGTGTCGCCACTTGCTCAAAGCGACGCGGCAGGCAGACGCGCTCCATAACCTGGCGACGAATGCCGTTGGTCGTGGTTTCCAAAAAGATAATCGTCTGCAGACGGTCAATGTCCTCGCGGGCGCAGATTACTTGCAGCTGCCAGCCGGGGCGACCTTTTTTGCAGTAAAGGGGCAGCCAGTGCACCTCGCGGGCGCCCGCCTCGCGCAGGCGGTCGGCGGCATAGGCGAGCACCTCGGGCGACGCATCGTCGATGTCGCACTCCAGCTTGACGATGGTTTCGGGCGCATCGGTCTCGCGGGACAGCGGGGATGTGCTATCGCATTGCATACGGTCCGGATCCTTTCCGCGCGGGCTCGTTTTCTTCTCCCAAACGCTAGCACATCGTGGGCGACACGGGGACGGCGTCCTTGGATGGGCGCGATTTTCGTCCATCGTCGCCCCTGCCCCCATCTAAACGTGTACGTCAGCCTCCAAACATGTCATTTTTTGTCGGTTTTGGAGGCTGACGTACATGTTTTGAGAGCGCAAGCGGGACGGCACCGCGCGCCGCGCAGCCTTTCCACTCGATTTCGGCACCCGACGTGCCCGGTGCGTCAAGGGCCGCGCCATTACAATGGAGCGGATTCGCTTACTGTAAAGGAGCCGCCATGTCCGCATGCCCGCTGGTCGATTGCCATACCCACACCTCGTTTTCGGACGGGCACGCCTCGTTTGAGGAGAACGTTCGTGCGGCTGCGGCCGCTGGATGTCAGGTCATGGTCTCGACCGACCACCTCACCCTGCCTGCCAGCATGGATGCCAATTGCGAGGTGCAGGTTGTCGAGGGCGACCTGCCGGCACATCGCCTGGCCTTTGAAGACGCCCGCAAGCTCGCCGCGCAGATCGCGCCGGGCCTCAGCTTTATCTATGGCTTTGAATGCGATTGGTACGAGGGTTGCGAGCCCTTGGTTGAGCGCTGGTCCGATGGCGCCGTGGTGCGCCTGGGCAGTGTGCACTGGATTGGCAATCCCGGCGATATCATGGCCGGTGCCGCTGGTACAGCGGGGACGGAGAACGTCGCTCGTCCCGATACACCCGATTCGCTCTGCGGCTGGATTGACGACGACACCAATCTGCACGTTTGGGAAAACCTGGGGGTACGCGGCGCGTGGGAGCGCTACGTCGACGACTGGTGCCGTGCTTGCGAAAGCTCACTCAACTTTGACGTGATGGCCCATCCCGACCTGGTCATGCGTTTTTCGAAGGAAGGCTTTGCGCCCGACTTTGACCCCACGCCGCTCTGGGAGCAGATGGCAGAGTGCGCCCACGATACGGGTCGCCGCGTTGAGGTCTCGACCGCCGCACCGCGCAAGGGCCTCGACGACTACTATCCCGCGACCGGGCTGTTGCGCCGCTTCGCCCACGCCGAGGTGCCGATCACTTTTGGCTCGGACGCGCACCGCGCCTGCGACATCTGCTGGAACATCCGCGAAGCCCAGGCGCACGCCTACGGCTGCGGCTACCGAACCTTCGACATCCCCCACCCCACCGGCGAATGGGAACCCACGCCCCTCGCCTAGCTATCCCTTCATAAGTTGCGGTGAAATAGAGACTGTTTAAACGTTTCAACGACCTAAACAGTCCCTATTTCACCGCAACTTCCCTGGGACCCCGAGCTTGACTTAGTGGCGGCGGGCGTTTAGTTCGCCGGCCAGCTCGTCGAGGGTGATGCCGTAGCGCTCGAGCGTCACGAGCAGGTGGTAGATCAGGTCACCGGCCTCGTAGCGAATGTGATCGTGGTCGTTATCCTTGCAAGCCATGATCACCTCGCTTGCCTCCTCGGCAAGCTTCTTGAGCAGCTCGTCCTCCACGTCGGTCAGCAGACGAGCGGTATAGCTCTCCTCCGGCGATGCGTCACGGCGGCCGTGAATCACCTCGGCCAGGCCCGTCAGCGTCTCGCCGATATTTCCATCCTGAACATTTGCGGTGCGCACACCCATGGTTCAATCCTTTCTGGTTGGCCGAGCGCCTGATCGAGCGCCCGCCCTACGCGAGTTTCTTAAAGAAGCAGGTACGGTTGCCGGTATGGCACGCCGGACCCGGCGAGTCGACCTTGACCAGGAGCGTATCGCTATCGCAGTCGGCCCAAAGCTCCTTGACCTCTTGCATGTTGCCGCTCGTCGCGCCCTTGTTCCAGAGCTCCTGACGGCTACGGCTCCAAAACCACGTGGTGCCGGTCTTGAGCGTCAGTCCCACCGATTCCTCGTTCATCCAAGCAACCATAAGCACCTCGCCAGTGTCATACTGCTGAACCACACAAGGAATCAATCCACTGGCGTCGTACTTAAGATCCGCTGGAGTAGTAATTTCTCTCATTTCAATTCCCCAATTTAAACATCGCCGGTCGGCGAGGGTTGTCCAGGTGCCCGAGATTCCGAGCGACAAGCCCGACGACGCGTACTTAAGTACGCGAGGAGGGTTGGAGCCGGAAGATCGGGTGCCTGGGCAAGCCGCAGCATTAGAAGTCCAATCTCACAGGAATACCTTGAGACGCCATGTACTCTTTGACCTGGCGAATGCTGAACGTTCCAAAGTGAAAGACGCTGGCCGCCAGCACGGCGTCGGCCTCGCCTTCGATCACGCCCTCGGCAAAATGCTCGAGCGTGCCCACGCCGCCGCTCGCGATGACCGGAATCGGCACCGCGCGCGCCACGGCGCGGGTGAGCGCCAGATCGAAGCCGGCCTTGGTACCATCGCGGTCCATGCTGGTGAGCAAGATCTCGCCGGCGCCGCGGCGAGCCGCCTCCTCGGCCCACGCCACCGCATCGATGCCCGTGGCGTTGCGACCGCCCGCCGTGAAGACCTCCCACTTGTCGGCACCCGGCTCACCGGGCAGGCCCACGCGCTTGGCATCGATCGCCACGACCACGGCCTGGCTGCCAAACGCCGCGGCAGCCTGGCTGATCAGCGACGGATCGCGCACGGCGGCCGAATTAAGCGACACCTTGTCAGCGCCAGCCGCCACCATGGTCCGCATGCCCGCCAGGTCGCGGAAGCCGCCGCCCACGGTATAGGGAATGGCGAGCTCCTCGGCCGCATGCGCCGCCATCTCGATGGTCGTCGCGCGGTTGTCACTTGTCGCGGTGATGTCCAAAAACACGACCTCGTCCGCACCCTCGCGGTCGTAGGCGCGGGCCAGCTCCACCGGATCGCCCGCATCGCGCAGGCTCACAAAGTTGACACCCTTAACCACGCAGCCGTCCTTGACGTCCAGGCAGGGAATCACGCGTTTGGTAAGCATGGGCTACTCCTCCCCTCGGGCGGCGGCCAGCGCCTGAGCCAGCGTAAAGTTGCCCTCGTAGAGCGCGCGACCAGTGATGGCGCCTTCAATCGCATCCTCGCCCACGGCGGCAAGCGCGCGAATATCGTCGAGCGTCGAGATGCCGCCCGACGCCACGACGGGAAAGCCCGCGACCTGCGCCACGTGGCGATACGCCGCCACGTCGATGCCCGTCTGCATGCCGTCGCGCGCGATATCGGTGTACACCAAGTGCTTAAAGCCCAAGTTGGTGAGCTGAGCCACGGCGTCGTCGAGCGCCACACCCGCGCCGTCGCGCCAGCCGTTCACCTTGACCTGGCCGTCGCGCGCGGCAATGTCTGCCACGAGCAGCTCGCCAAAGCCGCGGGCCGCCACCTCGGCAAAACCCGGCTCGGTCACCAGCACGGTACCCAGCGCGATGCGGCGCGCGCCGTAGCCTGCCAGCTCGTCGATGCGCGCGAGCGAACGGACGCCGCCGCCCACATCCACGGACAGACCATCGACATCACAGATGGCCTTAATCGCCGCCGAGTTGGCAGCGCACGCGTCCTCGTCCTCGCCAAAGGCAGCGGACAGGTCGACGACGTGCACCCAGCTCGCGCCCTGCTCGGCAAACGAGCGGGCGACGGCAACGGGGTCGTCGGAATATACCTTGCAGCGGCTGCGGTCGCCGCGCTCCAGGCGCACGACCTTGCCGCCGATCAGATCGATGGCGGGAAACAGGATCATTTGCCGGCCTCCTCGACGATGTTGACGAAGTTCTTCAGGATGCGCTGCCCCAGCGCGGAAGATTTCTCGGGATGGAACTGGCAGCCCCACACGTTGCCATGGCGCACGATGCACGGGAAGCTCCGCGTGTAGTGCGT
>CAKUEZ010000085.1 GCA_934646965.1 uncultured Collinsella sp.
AACCGGGTTGAGTCCGACCGTATCACTGCCGATCTTATGCGCCTGGGCTTTGCGATGGTGGAGCCCCAGGATGCCGACCTGATCGTTATCAATACCTGCGCTGTCACGGGCGAGGCCGAGGCAAAGACCCGAAAAGCTGTGCGTCACGCACTGGGCTACCCGGGCGAGCCTTACGTGGTCGTGACCGGCTGCGTGGTCAATCTGCATCCCGAGGAGCTGTTGGAGCTCTCGGATCGCGTGGTCGCCGAGCCGTCCAAGATCGATGTCGCCGAGCGCGTTTGCGAAGTGCTGGGCGTGGAGTCCGATAGTGTTGCCGCCTGCAGCGATGAGGATGTCGTCGATGCGCTGGGTCGTTCGCGTCTGGGCGTCAAGATTCAGGACGGCTGCAACCACCGTTGCACCTATTGCATTGTGTGGAAGGCCCGCGGCCCCGAGCGCTCTGTGCCCGTGGAGGCCGTGCTCGAGCAGGTTCGCGAGGCCCAGGAAGCCGGCGTGCCCGAGGTGGTGCTGACCGGTGTGAACCTGGGCGCCTACGACGGCAAGAGCGCGACCGACGAACACGTTGAGATTGACGAGCTGCTCGAGGCCATCATGGAACGCACCGCGATTCCGCATGTGCGTATTTCCTCGGTGGAGCCCATGGACATCTCGGAGCGCCTGCTCAAGGTGATGGCACGCTATCCGCAGCGTATCGCCCCGTTCTTGCATCTTCCCGTGCAGTCCGGCTGCACGGCAACCCTGCATCGCATGGGTCGCCCCTATAGTGCCGAGGCCTTTGAGGACACGGTGCGCATGATTCGCGCCAACCTGCCGCAGGCATCGCTTTCGTGCGACGTTATCGTCGGTTTTCCCGGTGAGACGGACGAGGAGTTTGAGCAGTCGCTGGCGCTGTGCCGTCGCGTGGGTTTCTCGCGCATGCACGTGTTCCGCTACAGCAAGCGTCCCGGTACTCTGGCGGCCGATATGCCCGATCAGGTACCGCCCGAGGTTATGGCCGAGCGCAGCCGTCGCATGCGTGCGACTGCCCAAGAGCTCGCCATTGCCGATGCCCGTCGTCGTGTGGGCACCGTCGAGCGCGCCGTGCTCGAATATGGCGACAGCCTGACCCTCGGCTCGTTCCATCATGCCCGTTTGGACGATACCTGTGGACTTACGGCCCCGTGCCTGCTCGATGTTGCTATCATCGGAGTCGATGATTCCGGCTTGATCCATGCTCGCAGGGAGGTCCATGGAAGCCTCGAAGATTAGACTTACCGTTCCCGAGGGGATTGACCCATCTCGCGTGCTGGGTGCCAGCGACGGCGTCCTTCGTGCGCTCGAGGGCCTCGTTCGCGCCCATGTGGTTGCTCGTGGCGATAGCATTGCCGTGAGCGGTGACCCGGACGAGGTCGAGCTGGTCGCGCGTTTTTTCGAGCATGCTTTTCGCGAGGCGGCTGTCGGTCGCACGCTGTCTGCCGACGACGTTTCCCGCTGCCTGGCCGTCCTGCGCGACGGCGAGCACGATGCCTCGTCGCTGCGCGATGATGTGTTGCTATCGTATCGCGGCCGTGTCGTTCGTCCCAAGACGCTCGGTCAAAAGTGCTATGTGGATGCCATCCGCTCGCATACCATCACGTTTGGTCTGGGTCCTGCCGGCACCGGTAAGACCTACCTTGCTATGGCGCTCGCCGTGGCGGCGCTCAAGCGCCACGAGGTGGGCCGCCTGATCCTGACGCGCCCCGTCGTTGAGGCGGGGGAGAATCTGGGCTTTTTGCCCGGCACCCTCGAGGAAAAGATCGACCCCTATATGCGTCCGCTCTACGATGCCCTTTTTGACATGATGGATCGCGAACGCACCGACGAGCTCATGGAACGCGGCGTGATCGAGATCGCCCCGCTTGCCTACATGCGCGGTCGAACACTGAGCGATGCCTTCGTGGTGCTCGACGAGGCGCAAAACACCACGCCCGAGCAGATGAAGATGTTCCTGACCCGCTTGGGCTTTAACTCCAAGTTTGTGATTACCGGCGACTTGAGCCAGCGTGACTTGATAGGCCGTCGTGGCGGACTGTCCGATGTCGAACAGATTTTGGGCCATGTGGACGATGTGGCGTTTGCACGCCTGGAGCGCGCCGACGTGGTGCGCCATGCCCTGGTGGGCCGCATCGTCGAGGCCTATGATGCATACGACGATGCGCGCGAGCAGCGCGCACGCGATCGAAAGGAGCCCCGTTGAGTGTATTGATTAGCAACGATGCCGAGCTCGATACGCTGCTCGAAGCCCCCGAGGTGGAGCATATCTGCGCGGTTGTGCTTGCCGCCGAGGGCGTTGAGCGCGAGGTCGAGATTTCGCTTTCGTATGTCGACGAGGACGAGATGCACGAGCTCAATCGTGAGTGGCGCGGCATCGACCGTACGACTGACGTGCTCTCGTTTGAGTGCGACTCGGCCTTTGACGAGGACATTCCGGCAGATGAGACGCTCGAGCTCGGTGACATTATCCTGGCACCGCAGGTTATTGCCCGCCAGGCTCCCGGCTTTGGCAACAGTCCCGCCGATGAGTGCCGCCTAATGCTCGTGCACGGTATGCTGCACCTGCTGGGCTATGACCACATCGAGGACGATGAGGCCGAGGTCATGGAGGCTTGCGAGGACGCTATCCTGCGCGATCTGGCACTTGAGCGCGGCGAGGACCCCAAGCAGGTGCATGTCGGTCCCATCACCAACCATGCCCACGACTAGGAGCCGTCTATGATTCCCGGATCGAACAAGGACCATCCGTCCTTCTTAAAGTCGTTCTCCTACGCCATGGAGGGCTTCGTCACCGCCGTCAAGACCGAGCGCAATATCAAGGTCATGCTGGTGGCGGGCGTGTGTACCGTCATTGCCGGCTGTATCGTAGGGCTCGATATCGCCGAGTGGGGCACCGTTATCATCTGCTGCGGCCTGGTGATTCACGGCGAGCTGTGCAATACCGCCATGGAGGCGATCGTCGACCTGGCAACCCAGGAGCTCCACCCGCTGGCCAAGCGCGCGAAGGATATCGCCGCCGCCTCCGTATACGTTCTTTCCATTACCGCCGCGATCGTGGGCCTGCTTGTCTTTGCCCATGCGCTCGGCTTTATCTAGAAAGGGATTGCTATGTCTGACACGATGCAGCCTACCGACGAAATGCTGGACGACGAGTCCCTGGACGCGGTGGATGTCGAAGATACCGAGGAGATCGAGGAGTTCGATCCCTTTGAGGGCATGAGCGACGAGGAGCTCGACGCTCTTTGCGACGCGGATGAGGTGCCCATGGGCTTTGGCGACGTGGAGCCCGGCTTCCGCAGCGGCTTCGTCGCCCTGGTCGGTCGCCCCAACGCCGGCAAGTCCACGCTGCTCAACGCCTGTTACGGCAAGAAGGTCGCCATCACCTCGCCGGTGGCCCAGACGACGCGTCGTCGCATGCGCGCCGTGGTCAACCGCCCGGGCTATCAGCTGGTCTTCGTCGACACGCCGGGCATCCACAAGCCCAAGGACGGCCTGGGTTCCGAGCTCAACAAGAGTGCCCTGTTCGAGCTCAACGATGTGGACGTCGTCGCGTTTTTGATCGATGCCACCAAGCCTATCGGCAGGGGAGACGCCTGGGTCGCCGAGCGTGTTAAAAATGCGCGCTGCAAGAAGGTCCTGGTGCTCACCAAGGCCGATGAAGCCGATCCTGCGCAGGTTATGGAGCAGCTCAAGGCCGCCCATGAGTTTATGGAATACGACGACGAGATCGTGACCTCGTCGGTCAAGAACTTCAACGTCGATGCGTTTATCGAGACCGTTGCGCACTTTTTGCCCGAGGGCCCTCGCTGGTTCCCCGAGGACATGGGTACCGATGCCTCCGACGAGACGCTCGTTGCTGAGTTCGTGCGCGAGAAGGTCTTGCGCCGCACCCGCGACGAGATTCCGCACTCCGTGGGCGTTATCTGCGACGCGCTCGAGCAGACCAAGAAGGTCCTGCGCGTGCACGCCACGATATACGTTGAGCGCGAGGGCCAGAAGGGCATCATCATCGGCAAGGGTGGCGAGATGATTAAGCATATCGGCATCGATGCCCGTCGTGATCTTGAGCGCATCTTTGGCACCCAGGTCTTTTTGGAGCTGGACGTGAAGGTCAAGGCCGGCTGGCGCGATGACGAGGCCCAGATTCGCCGCTTCGGATACAACGCCGAAGATTAGTTTGCATTAATGGCAGGTTCCCGCACATATCGCACGAAGGTGCTCGTCCTCGACAAGACCAAGCTCAAGGAGACCGATCTGATCCTGACGATGCTCGACGAGCGGGGTCGGCAGGTGCGCGCCGTGGCAAAGGGCGCGCGCAAGCCCGGCGGTCGCTTGGCGGCGCGCTGCGAGCTGTTCTGCACGGTCGATATGCTGCTCGCGCACGGGCGCTCGCTCGATGTGGTATCGCAGGCCGAGCTGGTGGAGGCGCCGCTCGGTGTGGCCCCCGATTACGAGGCGACCTGTGCGGCGAGCGCGATTGCCGAGGTAGCGCGCGTATGCTCGTTTGAGGATGCCGAGGACCCCTTTACCTTTGCCATTACGCAGCGGGCGCTTGCGCTCGTGGGGACGGGCCTCGATACGGCGCATATGGACCTGCTGGTTGCCGCCTTTGTCTTTAAGCTGCTGTCGCATATCGGATACCGCCCCGATTTTTCCGCTTGTGTGCTGTGCGGCGACCCCATGCTGTCGCATTTTTCGCCTCGGGCGGGCGGCCTGCTGTGCGGGTCGTGCGCGTCGAGCATCCCCGGTGCCGAGCTCGTATCGACCGGCGAGGTCGGATGGTTGCGCGCGCTTATGGGCATGACCTTCGATGAGCTTATGGCCGAGCGGATTGACCCGCATACCGCGGCGTTTTTGCTTGGTCTTTCGCACATATGGGCCGCGACGCACACCGATCAGCGGCTTCGTGCGATGGAATTCATGTTGGGTCGGTGATGATGCGCAGGCGTACGCCGCTTGTGGTAACATACCGACCTGTTAGTACCTCGACCTTGGTTGCTCGCTCCACCGGCGGCTTCCCAGTCCGAGGCGAATCGAGTCGCCCGCGGGCGACGCAAAACGAAAGGTGAAACAATGACTGTTTCCAAAGAGCGCAAGGCGGAGCTGACTGCCCAGTTCGGCAACACCCCGGTCGACACCGGTAACCCCAAGGTTCAGGTCGCCATCCTGACCGAGCGCATCAAGGAGCTGACCGAGCACATGAAGTCCCACCAGAAGGACTTCCACACCCGTCGTGGCCTGCTCATGCTCGTCGGCCGTCGTCGTCGTCTTCTCTCCTACATCAAGAAGAACGACATCGTCGAGTACCGTGAGCTCATCAAGGCTCTGGGCATCCGCGACAACATCCAGTAACGGATTTGTACATGCTAAGAGCGTCCTGCGCAGCGGGGCGCTCTTTTTGTGTAAGGGCGTGAACAATCACGCTCTGAAGCGTGACGGGGGCAGGGGGCCCGCGTCACATGAGAAGCCCACAGGCAAGGGGCCTGTGGGGTAAAGGAGAACAATGACACTCGTATCCAAGACCTTTGAGCTGTACGGCAAGACCTACACCTTCGAGTCCGGCGAGCTTGCCAAGCAGGCCACCGGCGCTTGTCTGGTCAAGCAGGGCGACACTACGATGCTCGACACCGTGGTCGTCTCCAAGGAGCGCAAGAACTACGACTTCTTCCCGCTGACCGTCGACTTTAACGAGAAGATGTACGCTGCCGGCCGCATCCCGGGTGGCTACCTCAAGCGTGAGGGCCGTCCCAGCGAGAAGGCCACGCTCACGGCCCGCATGATCGACCGTCCGATCCGCCCGAGCTTCCCGGACGGCTTCCGCAACGAGGTGCACATCGTCGCCACCTCGCTCGTCGCCGACCAGGTCAACCCCTTCGACGTCATCAACGTCATGGGCGCCTCCCTGGCCATGACGCTCGGCGGCGTGCCCTTCGAGGGCCCGCTTGCCTGCGTGCGCATCGGCCGTAACGTGGAGACCGGCGAGTTTATCGTCAACCCCACTTATGAGGAGCGCGAGAACTCCGACCTGGACCTGGAGCTGGGCGGCTCTGCCGACTTCATCTCGATGGTCGAGGCCGGCGCCGACGAGATCTCCGAGGACGATATGCTCGCCGCCATGAAGTTTGGCCAGGAGGCCCTCGCTGCCTTCTGCCAGGCTCAGGACGAGTTCGTCGCCGAGTGGGAGCAGGTCAACGGCGCTATCGTCAAGAAGGAGTACCCGCTCGATCAGCCTGTCGAGGAGGTCCAGGAGCGCATCTTCGCCCACTACGACGAGATGGCCGCCGCCCTGCGCGATGCCGACAAGCTCTCCCGTATCGGTAAGGTCGAGGCTCTGAAGGAGTCCATCCGCGCCGAGTTCACCGATGAGGAGCAGGCCGCTTGGGAGCGCGAGATTCCCGTGGCGCTCAAGAAGCTCGAGAAGAAGGCCATGCGCACCATGGTCGTCGAGACCGGCGAGCGCGTCGACGGCCGTGCCGCCGACGAGATCCGTCCCATCATGGTGAAGGACAACTACCTGCCGCTCGTTCACGGCTCCGGCCTGTTCCAGCGCGGCCAGACCCAGGTGCTCTCCGTCCTGTCGCTCGGCATGCTCAACGAGGGCCAGCGTCTGGATACCATCGAGCCCACCGAGGGCAAGCGCTACATGCACCACTACAACTTCCCGCCGTTCTGCACCGGCGAGACCGGCCGCATGGGCAGCCCCAAGCGCCGCGAGATCGGCCACGGCAACCTGGCCGAGCGCGCCCTGCTTCCGGTGCTTCCCGACGAGAACGAGTTCCCCTATGCCATCCGCGTGGTCTCCGAGGTCATGGAGTCCAACGGCTCCTCTTCGATGGCTTCGACTTGCGGTTCCACGCTCGCCCTCATGGACGGCGGCGTGCCCATTAAGCGCCCCGTCTCCGGTATCGCCATGGGCCTGATCCAGGAGGAGGGCAAGACCGTGGTCCTGTCCGACATCCAGGGTCTCGAGGACTTCCTGGGCGACATGGACTTTAAGGTCACCGGTACCACCGAGGGCATCACCGCCCTGCAGATGGACAACAAGGCCACCGGCCTCACCTTCGACATCCTGGCCCGCGCCCTGCAGCAGGCCAAGGAGGGTCGCGCCTTCATCCTGCAGAAGATGCTCGATGTGATCCCCGAGCCGCGTCACACCACGCGCAGCACCGCTCCGCGCATCGTGTCGATTCAGGTTCCGACCGATAAGATCCGCGACGTCATCGGTTCCGGCGGCAAGGTTATCCGCGGCATCCAGGACGAGACCGGCGCTTCGGTCGACATCCAGGAGGACGGCACCGTCTTTGTCGGCGGCACCGGCGAGTCCGTCGATCAGGCCGTCGAGCGCATCAAGCTCATCATCAAGGTTCCCGAGCCGGGCGAGGAGTACACCGGTCGCGTGGTCTCCATCCAGCCCTTCGGCGCCTTCGTGAACCTGTTGCCCGGGAAGGACGGCCTGCTGCACATCTCCCGCGTCGCCAAGGGCCGCGTGGAGAAGGTCGAGGACGTTCTCAACGTGGGCGACGAGGTCAAGGTCGTCGTCATCGAGGTCGACGATCGCGGCAAGATCTCGCTCGATCGTCTGGACAAGCCCGAGGCCCCGGCTCGCGCCGAGGGTGCCTCCGAGGGCGACGGCGAGCACTTCCAGCGCCGTGAGCGTCCGCGTCGCGAGCGCTCCGAGCGCAGCGACCGCCCGCGCCGTCCCGGCGACAACGGAGGCCGTAAGCCCCGTCGTCACCACGACGCCGAGTAACAGCCGCATATAAGCAGCAACAAAGGGGCGACTCCTAACGGGGTCGCCCTTTTGCTATCCCCGGCGGGGGCCGCGGGTAAAGTTTCCTGCTCTACAGTCCTGCTCGCACGGAGAGCACATTAAGTGCTCTCCGGCTCGTGCGGAACTCGCGATAAACTTTACCCGCTGCCCCCGCCGGGAATAGCAAAAGGGCTGGTGGGTGCGGGTTGCGATTTTGTTAGATAGTCTATTCAGTTATCTGAATTCAGATCTTTAGATAATCCAATGGGGGCATTTCCCCAGATAAAACCGACCAAAATAAACCTGTCCCTTTTTGGCAGGTCTGGGCTCAGCGGGCCCGGCACGGGCTAAGTTTATCGCGAGTTCCGCACGCAAAGGAAAGCACTTAATGTGC